>CAZEYG010000107.1:0-6773 GCA_964516575.1 uncultured Defluviitaleaceae bacterium | reverse complement strand
TTAATTCAAAATTACATAGATGAAAACAAAAACAACATGCTTAATTTTTGGGAAGAGTTAGTCAATATTGAAAGTTATACTGATGAAATTGACGGAGTTAACAAAATGGCGCAAAAGTTGAAGTCTGAATTTGAAAGCGAAGGTTTTGTTTGCAAATTAGTTGACGTAGGCAGTCACTGCGGTTATACCCTTTCTGGTATATTAGGCGAAAACCGCGGCGGAAAACCTGTTTTATTATCTGGACATATGGATTCGGTTTTCCCTAAAGGCACTATAAACAACCGACCATTTCATATAGAAGACGGTATGGCTTATGGCCCCGGCGTCCTTGATATGAAAGGTGGCATAGTAATAGCTCTTTATGTTGTAAAGGCCCTTAATCATATAGGTTATAACGAAAAGCCTATAAAAATACTTTTTTCCGGGGATGAAGAAACAGGTCATCCAAATTCTGATGGTGCAAAGATTATAGAAGAAGAAAGTGTCGGCTGTTTGTGTGCTTTTAATTTGGAAACAGGTCTTAACGATAATTGCTTATGCACCGGCAGAAAGGGCAGTTATTCCTGCACTTTAACAACAAAAGGTATTACCGCACATGCCGGCAATGATTTTACAAAAGGCCGTAATGCAATAGTAGAAATGTCTTATAAAATATGCGACATAGTGCAGCTAAATAACCTTGATGTAGGCACTACTGTAAATATTGGCACAATAAACGGCGGCAGTACATACAACACTGTTGCAGGCGAGTGTTGTATAACGGTTGATGCTCGTTTTTCTCGCCTTGCCGAGCAAAATAAATTTCAAGAAGAGATGCAAAACATATGCGCCAAAACATACATAGATGGCACAACTACAGATTGTCATTACTTTAAGAACATACCGATTTATCAATCAGATGAAAAAATAGATAGCTTTTATGAATTTTCAAATGCTGTGGCTAACAAATACGGTTTTCCCGATATGGGACGAAAATCATTAGGGGGCTGCTCTGATGCTTCATTTATAGCTAAGGTTGGTACGCCGGTTATATGCTCGTTTGGTGTGTTAGGACAATGGAACCACACAAGCAGAGAATATGCAATTGTAGATACTTTGTATGAGCGAACTAAACTAATTGTTATGATTATTTTAGAGCTTAGAAATTTTAGTTAATATGGTGGGGATAGGGAAAATTTCTAGTTTTCCCTATCCACGTTTTGCTGTTTTATTACTAGATGAAAGGTTGGAGAGTAATGAGCCTATATTTGTACTTGAGTATTGTATTTGGTTGCTTTGCTATAGGAGAGATTATAAGTGTTATAACTAAAGCTAAAATCTCATCTGTATTTGTGACATTATTGCTATTCTCCGTCTTTTTTATTACTAATGTATTACCCGATGACATTATAGAATTGGCCGGTCTATCACAAATAAGCAAGTGGGCTTTGCTAATAACAGTATTTAACATGGGTACAATGGTTAACATAAAAGACCTTATTCGCGAATGGCGTATTATTGTGTTAACTATAATATCTATGGTTGTTTCCGTTGTTTCGGTTTTTGCGGTAGCTCCATTAATCGGGCTGCAATCAGCCATTGTTGCTATTCCCGTATTAAATGGCGGTATTGTAACTGCAAATATGATGATAGGTGCTGCTTCTGAAAAAGGTTTTGCAGTTGCTGCTGCTCTTGGGGCTATGATTTATGCCGTACAGAAATTTTTTGGAGCTCCCCCTGCTTCAATATTCGGTACTAAAGAGGCTGGAACATTGCTGGAAAAGTTTCGGGCTAATAAAGATACTTCTGCTACAATAAACAGCAAGGCTGATAATGGAAGCTCTGCAAAACAAAAGAGTACATTTTCACAAAAATATAAACAGTATTTGCAACTAACACTTGTTTGTTTTTGAGTGCTATTTTTGCATTTATATCGTCTTGGATGCAGGAAAAAACGGGTATTAATGCAAGTATTATTGTGCTTATATTTGGTGCCTGCCTTAATAATATCGGCTTCGTTCCCGATAAGCTTTTGGATAATGCAAAATGTTCAGGGCTTCTGTCTACAGCTTTGTTTGCAAGTATAATTCCGGCGTTGGCAAAAATTACTACTAGTGAGTTAATATCCCTTAGCGGCACTATCTTAATCATATTTGCGGCAGTTTTTGCAGGCTTGTTTTTATGTATATATGTTTTTCCTGCATGGAAGATTGTTGGCTCTCGAAACCTTGCTGTTGGAATAGCTATGGCGCAATTTCTTGGTTTTCCTGCAACATTCTTAATAGCTCAGGAGGTTGCAGTAGCAGTCGCCAAAACTGATGATGAAAAGGAAGTTGTGCTTAAGTCTCTTGTACCTGCTTATGTTGTAGCAGGCATGGCTTCTGTTACTACCATTTCTATTATTATTGCCGGTGTTCTAATACCTTATTTGTAAGAATTTATAGTCAAATTGTTGCCACAAAGCTAGGAAAAAGAATCTTCGCCCCGTTACAGTATTATGGTACAATGAACAGCTTGCTTTTTGAAGTATGGTTTGAAATCCGACTCTTTAATGAACTGCCTTCCAATTCCGTTATTGTAATGGATAATGCCGCCTTTCATATGAAAAAGCGGCTTATTTCTGTTGCAGAAAAACACGGGCACACCATTTTGTTTCTTACCACCTTATCTCCTGACTTAATCCTATTGAAAAGTTCTGGGCTTGGTTAAAAATAAGCTTTGTTCTGTTCTTGCGCTCTTCACAAACTTTGATAATGCTACTCACCACTGCTTTAATTGTAATACCAACCTTTTGTTCCTATCTCTTTTGCTAATTTTACTGAATCTTTTTTACAGTTCTCTGTATGCGTTCTCATTTTTCTTTCTGCCATCTTCTTCTCTTCTTTCTTCGTTTTTATTATACATTACTTCAAGGAGAATCTGTAAGATTATAACAGGCATTTTAAGTGCAATGATGCCTTTAACTCTTTTACTAAAATATAATATTTCAGTCATAAGCAATAGTTTGTACACTCTGTAACTAACAGCTTACACTCAAAAGTATGCCGGACGTAGGGGTAGAGATTGTGGCGAAATTTCCTTCAAATGAATAAGGTGGGTTTTTGATTTTGTGAAATATACTTGCAAGTATTGAAAGGAAGGGATATAATATATTTAAGTGCTTGGCATGAAATTACTGACCAAACAAGCATGGGCAGTTTAAGGAATGTCTGCTCATCGTATAGCGCTTCTTTGCCCATAAGGGCACATAAGTACTGCGGATGCCCACCAGCCCTTGATTTTATTGGGTTTTCCCGGTGGAGCTACAACTAAATATTTGCTATGTCTGCTGACTCGAAATCATGTTAAACTGATTCGAAATCACTCGTTTATGCATAAAAATGAATATGGAAGAGTATCGAAGTGGTCATAACGGGCCTGACTCAAAATAGTTAACCCCTTTGGCAGATACGTCCTCGGATTTTAGCGATAAAATCAAGGTTTTGCCGGGTTCTCAGAACACAAAATTTAATAGTTCTTGCCTGTTTTTCTTGCCAACGTATTTGGCTGTAAAACAGTTAAGATATATGGAGGGTTATCGAAGTGGTCATAACGGGGCTGATTCGAAATCAGTTTGGGAGCAATCCCGCGTGGGTTCGAATCCCACACCCTCCGTTTGAAGGAACAAATCCGAACCCACTCTTTATTGGAGAAGCGTTCGGATTTTGCATTTATTTAAGCAACTAAAAAACGGCGGCTTCTTTATCAGAAGTCACCGTTTAAGCGTCTTTTATGGACATACGTCCTATGTACAGGGAAAGGCGTAAGCCATCCCCGAATTTTCATTGTGGAATATGTTAACTTACATGATACCTATGTCACTTGCCGGTGTTACTGTTTTCTATTTCTTGCCTTTGCTTCCATTCCAAAAACTCTCTTTGCCCCTGTTCACTCTCGAAATACTCCACTTTGGATCTGTCAATTTTAGTTTAGTCAATATCTCGAATCTGAACTCAAGCAGCCGACTTAAGCAAATACAAGCATCTCTGCCTGTAAACCAGCGGAGGGTATCCGCTAGAGAATTATCGTACACAATAGGTCTTAAATCCGCAAGTTACTTAGACGTTCCCCAGGATTGGTATACAAACGCTGTTGAATACGTGACCATCAGAGGGTTATTTGCCGGCTACAACGGTAATTTCACCCCGAACGGTACGATGACAAGAGCAATGTTTGTTCAAGTTCTTGCAAACCTTGAAGGCACAACACTTATCAAAGGCGATTATTGGTACAGCGGAGCAGTGGCTTGGGCTCAAAGAAGCGGTATTATTGGTAACATCGAGCCAAGCCAAGTTATCAGCCGTGAGGAAATGGCGGTTATCCTTTGCAACTATATCAAGTACAAAGGCATTGAACTTAATGTGGTAAACGACAAACCGTTTGCTGACATTAACGACGTAAGCGTTGAAGCCAAGACGGCTGTTGAGTTTATGAAAAAGTATGGTTTGATTGAGGGTGTAGGCAACAACACCTACGCCCCGAAACGTACAGCTACAAGAGCCGAGGTTGCGGCAATATTTACAAATGTCATTAAGGCACTTGCTAAGTAAGAACTATGAGCACGAACAAGGACACGGATGAAAAACCCGTGTCCTTGTTTAATCATTTATATAATTAACGGAACGAAAATACAAAGCTACTTTTATGCCTTTGGAGATGTTCCTTCAGCATTTGATACAACCGCATCAATTTGGACTAAAGCATCGTTAAGTAAAGCCGATACGCCAACTATTCTCCGTGCAGGAACACCACCTGGGAAGAAGGTTTTGTAAACCTCGTCTACAGCATCAATATCCGATATGTTTTTAAGGAAGATGTTGACTTTAACCACGTCGTCCATAACATGGTCGATGCTTTCCACAATTGCCTTGATATTCTTTAAGCACTGGCCAGCCTGCTCTTTTACGCCACCGGCTACCACATCATTCGTTTTTGGGTCTAAGGGTAATTGAGCCGAAATATGATTGTAGTGAGAAAAAGCTACAGTTTGTGTATGTAAAGAGCTTATTGGCGCATTTTCGGTATTGTTTGCTTTTATAACTATTCCGTGTCTGTCCTCAACAGCTTGTGGGGGTGTACCGTCTCCATGTGATACCACCGCTTCAATTTGTACCAAAGCATCCATCAGTAAAGCAGACGCCGCAACTACTGTCCGTGCTGGAACATAGGCCACAGCTCTAGCAATAGCCGAGTCGGGGAAGAAAGTTGTGTAAACTTCATTCACCACTTCAATATCCGAAAGGTTTTTAAGGAATATATTGATTTTAACAATATCGTCAAAAGGAACGTCTATGCTTTCTAAAATTGCCTTGATGTTCTTTAGACACTGTTCTGCTTGTTCTTTTACGCCACCCGATACTAATTTACCGGATTTGGGGTCAATTGGCAATTGAGCCGTAAGGTTGTTATAATGAGAGAAGGCCACAGTTTGAGTTGACAGGGTGCTTGTTGGTGCATTCGGCGTGTTATTGGTCAGCTTAATGAGGTCGCCTGATTGTGGTGCGTTTGGAATTGTGCCTTCACCGTTTGTAATAAGCGCTTCAATCTGCACCAAAGCGTCCATAGGCAAATCGGCGACTGCAACTACTGTCCGTGTAGGAACATAGTTTAAGAAGAATGTTTTATAAACCTCATCTACAGCGTCAACATGTTTGATGTTTTTAACGAATACTGTGATTCTAACAACATCGCTCATAACATGGTCGATGCTTTCAATAATTGCCTTAAGATTTTTAAAGCACTGTTCTGCTTGCTCTTTTACGCCGCCTGACACCAATTTACCAGATTTTGGATCGATAGGTAATTGAGCTGAAAGATTGTTATAATGCGAGAAAGCTACTGTTTGTGAATATAGACCGGTGCCTTTTGGAGCGTTTTCCGTATTTCTTGCCAATACTGCATTGTACCCACCCATGACATCATCCCTAGTATATAGATTTATAGATGTATTCATAATACATCTATGATCCGGTTAATTGTAACCTTCTACCCAGAAATTGTCAACTAGATACTGTTTGTAGGCACGGAAATCAATTTTTAAATTTCACCGCACGCAAAGGAAAGAATCTTTTAAATATTTTTAGGTTCAAGCAAGCAATTGAACATAATTTTTTAGAACAGACGTTTAAAAACGTATGGAATAATACAATCCGTGAACTCATCAGCCGAAAGATGCCACGATAACGCCACGATAACGCCATTTGCGAAAGCATTTGGTGAAGATTTAAGGAGAAATGTATCTACGGTAGGTATGTACAAACCTCAAGTAATATCAGCAATACGCTGAAAGCAATGGAAATAGTCATAACACAATAACACATACTAGCATATCGTAAAAGGCTCATCAGAATAGTCCCCCGGTGAGCCTTGTTTTTTGTGGTATTCTTTGCGAGGTGTTCCATAGTCAGTTCATACCATGCCTCGCCTTGAAAAAAGCGCTTCCCCTTCATACTGGTTTTAAATTCATATATAAGCATTGATTAATCGCTTTCTAGATTAGGCAGACCTGTTCCGTCAGCAAGCTCCTCACCCCAAGATAATGCTAGAGCCATATATTGCTCAGAAAAAGCGTACCAGCTAGGAATAAAAATATATGCTATTGTCAAATGCAATTAAAACAGTAGTTAATAGCATCATCAAAGTCGGTGAAGAGCGCAAGAACAGAACAAAGCTTATTCTTAAGCCAAACCCAAAACTTTTCAATAGTAAGTTATCCATAAAGGGATTATTATTATAACCCCTAACCATTGTCCATA
>CAZEYG010000106.1:0-6778 GCA_964516575.1 uncultured Defluviitaleaceae bacterium | reverse complement strand
AACACGGGCTCACCGTTTTATTCTTACCACCTTATTCTCCTGAACTTAATCCTCTGGGCTTCAAGGCTATTTAGCTGGTCGGTCTTATCAGTCGAAACACGGCAATACGCAGCTATATTCATAATATAACCTCTCAATTCAAAATGACTCTGTTAATTTTTTGTCCTTTGTATTTTCAATGATTTTCTTTTGCAGTGTTTTTTCAAACTTAACCTTTATTGTCTCTGATAGTACCTTGCTTATGTACCTAATAGTTTCTTCTTCCGTGTTAGGGTTACTAAAAGTATAGCTAAGTTTGCATCTGCCCAAGCAGCACTCACCTCCTGACTTAAAACGTCTATAATAATATATATTTTAGCTTGTACACTTTTATAACATTATCCAATAAAAAAGGAAAAGCAGAAGCTTGTTGTGCTCCTGCTAAACATTTCATTAATAAATTATTATCTGCCTTTATACATTTTTTCGTAGTAAGTCATATATTCACCGCTTGTTACATCATTAAGCCATTGCTCATTGGACAAATACCATTGTATAGTTTTAACAATCCCGTCTTCAAATTGCGTTTCCGGCTCCCAGCCTAGGCTTGCGCCAATCCTTTCGGGGTCTATGCCGTAACGCCTGTCGTGGCCTTTTCTATCCTCAACGTGTTTTATCAGGCTTTCGTTAATAGATTTATCCACATTTTGATTCAAGTAATTAATTATTGTTTTTACTATATTAATATTAGTTCGCTCATTATGACCGCCAACGTTATAAACCTGACCTATTTCGCCTTTTGAGGCAACCATATCTATAGCCTTGCAATGGTCGTCTACATAAAGCCAATCTCTTATTTGCAGCCCGTCGCCGTAAACAGGAAGCCCCTTTCCCTTTAAGGCGTTGTTTATAATAAGCGGAATGAGCTTCTCAGGGAACTGGAAGGGCCCATAATTGTTTGAGCACCTAGTTATGTTCATCGGCAGCTTGTAAGTATCATAATATGCCTTTACAAACAAATCAGCCGATGCCTTACTTGCGGAATAAGGACTATGGGGGTCAAGAGGCGTATTTTCAGTAAAAAAACCGGTGGCGCCTAAAGAACCGTAAACCTCATCGGTAGATATCTGAACAAACTTAACTCCGTCCTTATAACCGTCGTCGGAAACCCAATGCTTTTTAGCCATGTTAAGAAGGTTAAGCGTACCAAGGATGTTTGTTTTGGCAAAAATCTCCGGGTCTGTTATACTTCGGTCGACATGACTCTCAGCTGCAAAATTAATAACATAATTAATATGCTGGTTGTTAAATATACTGTCGGTTAAATCGCTGTCGCAAATATCACCCTGGACAAAGCCGTACCTTTCGTCGCCTTCCACCGCAGTTAAGTTTTTAAGATTACCGGCGTAGGTAAGTTTATCTAGGTTTATTATACTAATGTCCTTATGTTTCTTCAGCATATAAATGATAAAATTTGAGCCGATAAACCCGGCTCCGCCTGTAACTAAATATGTTTTCATAAGGCACCTCACTTTTTCTTCGATTATAATAGTTCTATTACGGCGGCAATTAAATATTTCATTAATTTTGCCAACCTAACTCCTTAGGAGCCGCTGGATCCCGTCAAAGGGGCGGCAGGCTTCTCAGTAGTTGCAATGTGAATAATATATTGCCCATATTCTGTTTGTTTTAGTGCGTTGCCAAGCTCTAAAAGCTGCATGTTATTTATAAAACCTTGCCTAAAGGCTATCTCCTCAATACACGCTACATATAACCCTTGCCTTGTCTGTACTGCCTCAATAAAGTTTGAAGCATCCATCATCGCCCTGTGGGTTCCTGTGTCAAGCCACGCCAAACCTCTGCCAAAAAGCTCTACCCGAAGCTGCCCTCTAGTCAAATACTCGTTGTTTACGGCAGTTATTTCAAGCTCTCCTCTTGCGGACGGTTTAATACTTTTTGCTATTTCAACAACCGAATTATCGTAGAAATAAAGGCCTGGAACCGCATAATTGGACTTAGGCGCTTTTGGTTTTTCTTCTATTGAAAGCACGTTACCCTGTTTATCGAAATCAACAACCCCAAATTCAGTTGGGTTTGAAACATGATAACCGAATATAACGGCGCCGCCCTTTTCCTGCACACTATCCACTGTACGTTTAAGCCGTGAGGAAAGGCCGTAGCCATAGAATATATTGTCGCCCAACACAAGGCAGACGTTGTCGCCGCCTATAAACTGTTCGCCCAGTATAAAAGCGTCGGCAAGCCCCCGGGGCACTGTTTGAACAATATATTCAAGGCTCATGCCAAGTTTCTTGCCATCCCCTAAAAGCGCTTCAAACATCGGCACGTCGCGTTGGGTTGATATAATCAAAACCTCATTAATCCCTGCAAGCATGAGGGTTGAAAGAGGATAATAAATCATAGGTTTGTCGTAAATTGTAAGCATTTGTTTAGACGCTGCAATTGTAGACGGAAAAAGTCTTGTTCCGGCTCCTCCTGCTAAAATTATACCTTTCATAAAACACCTCTTTTAATTTAATACACGTTATATATAAGAAACCGCGTAATATATTTCTAAATTTTAGAAAAGGGTTAGCCCGTCCTATTATACCAACCCTGATTAAGTATTAGAACCTGTTTATTACTATATATGATTTTCTTATTGATTATTGTGCATAATATTGGGGCCACAATTTAAATCTTACAAATATTTTGTCGCCGCAAGCCCATTTTAAGGGGCTCCGGCTAAAAGTACAAAAATAACCTTTTTAAAAAAAACAAACCCCCGTTTTAACGGGGGCTCGGGGGCTTAGCTTTATTTTACGGCAAACTATTAAGGTATTCCATTGATGAAACTGGCGTAACGGTGAAGCTTGGCAGTTCTATGTCGCAAACATGGACAGTCCGCTTTCTGTCGGCACCGCTGCCGTTCAATATGTTTCTATCCAGCTCAAACTCGCCGATAATTTCGTTGCCTTCCGGATTATATTTATAAATATAAACTATCGGGTTAAAAGTAAACAAATAGCTTGAGCTATAGTTAAAGTTATTTACATACACGGAAATTTTTGTGCTTTCCGTGCGGTTTACTGTTATAACCTCAGGCCGCCCCTCATTTGGTGTAATACCTCTATACGGCTGGCTTGTATGGTCAAAGTCATACCACATATAAGGATCTACAGTAATTTCAGGATTTTCAGGATCTGAACTGGGGTATTTTTTGTTGCTGTAATAAACATGCTCATTTGTGCCTAAATGTATGTCCTTGTAAGCGTGCAGGTCTAAGTCTATCGACGAAGGATTATCCCACCACATGTCTATTTTCAGGTTATATGGGTGGTCAACCTGCTGGTTATCCCTTCTGTTAAAAATAGTAATCGCCTGGTTTGGCCCCTCTACCGTAAGGGTAACGTTTTGCCTGTCGTTATTCAGATAATGGCTGTTCGGTACTTGTATCTCACGGACTGAATAAGTGCCAACTCTGATGTTTGTAAAAGCTGCTGTTCCTGTTGAGTCTGTCCTTAGTCTTAGGGTTGTGTTTGAGGAATCGTCCTTTATTTCAACCAAAGAGTTCACTAACGGGCTGTTTGTTGTAACCTCAAGGGTTCTGACGGTTAACGTGCCCAAAACATTAGCTCGGTTAACAACCTCTATAGCAACGGTTTTATTAGGCTCTGTTTCTGTTGTGACTACGGTATGAGGGGTGGAATTCAAAATATATCCGCTTGGCACGCTTGTAACCCTGACCTCATAACTGCCCTCTGGAACGTTTGAGAACACCGCCGTGCCTAATGAATCGCTTGTTGTATAAGACGCTGTGTTGCTGCCTGATTTTATAAGGCTAAGCTGTACGCCTGAAACAGGGTTTCCGTCGTCCTTGGTTGTTACGGTTATATTGCCGTAAACAATCTCTCTGCTTTGCATACTAACTGTTTTAACAGGATCCTGCTCGGTTATTGCTACCTCTTGGGTCTGATTATTCAGAACAAAACCTTCGGGCACACTTGCCTGTTCAACGGTGTATGTTCCGTAAGGTATGTCGATAAACATAGCGGAACCGGTTGTTGAGGTAGTAGCTCTCTTTGTTTCAAGGGAGTCATTCTTCCTTATGCGTATAACTGCGCCTGATACCGGGACGCCGCTGTTTCTCCCTGTAAGGTTTACGTACAACGCCGCCGGGCCGTCGGGAAGTGTGTCAACCTCTTGGACTCTAGTTGTGTTTACGCCGCCTTGCCATGTAAGCATCGGATAACCATTGCCGACTTCGTCAAGAGTCCATGTGCCGGAGAAGTTGAAGCTTGGATAACTTGCTCTTAGGCTCATTGCGCTGTCAACCAAACCTGTTGCGCTTGAATCCGTTCCTCTGGAAAGCGGATAGTAGCAGCCACCTATTGAGCCGGAGTTTGCCCCGGCAAAAGGCCTTGCGGCGGCGCCGCTGACGTTACTTAATGTATAGCTGGAGCTTATTGTGCCTGTATTAACACCAACAACACCACCGGAGCTACTTGCGCCGGATACGCTGCCTGTAGAGTAGCTGTTTACTATAACACCTTCGTTTTTACCGGCGATACCACCTGCGTTTCCGCCTGTGCTTGTAGCCGAGCCGCTATAATAGCTGTTTTTAACGGCGCCCTGGGGGCCGTTTACCGCTACAAGGCCGCCGACTTCTGCTGGGCCTGTTACGCTAGCAGTTGAGTAGCAGTTTTCGATTGTGTTGCCGCTGTAGTTATAAGCTGCAACACCGCTGGCAACGCCGCTTGTTGTGCTGATTGAGCCGCTTGTGTTAATGTTTGAAATTGTGCCGTAGTTATTAACGGCAACAACACCTGTATTACCTGATGCCGAAATAGACGATACGACGTTTAAATTATCGATAAGCGCCGTGCTGGCTACGTTTTCAAACAGCGGTGCAGTAATACCTGAAATTGTGTTGCCGTTGCCTATAAGGTTTGCGGCAAAGTTTGGTATCGTAGGAATAGTTCCAAGATTTAAATTGGAGCCGATTGCAAAGTACGTTCCTGCTGGGGCAGTGCTTAACGCATCATAGAAGTTTGCGCTTGTTAAATATATGGGATTACCTGCCGAGCCTACAGGAGCGGGAGCCGGTGGGTTTCCGCCGCCCCCACTGACATACCCTGTGTTATACGCTGCTGAGTTGTAGGGGTTTGAGCCGGAGGTTCCGCCGGAGCCGGAAGCGGCAGATTCGTTATAAAGGCTTGTGCCTGTATAAGGGTTGCCGTAATTAAAGTTTTCCTTAGAGAGCTGGCTGTTTGAGCTTGAGGTTTTGCTGTCGGCTTGACTGTTTAATATATCAAGCTGCTGTTTTGCCATATTAAGGAGCCAATCCTCAATAACACCACCCAAAGACAATATACCTTCCAAAACTACTCTAGTAGCCCTATCCAAGTTGTCTATGCGTTTGACGACAACGTTTGTACCGGCGCTGTCTGTTTCAGTATAAAGCATTTCATAAGGTTTAACTTCTTTTGTACCAAGGGACACGTTGTTTACGCCGTTAAATTTATAAACGTCTACATAAACCATACCTGTAAATACATAAATTACAACTTCCTGCATCTTTTCGTCAATAAGTGACGGCACGATTGTCATAGCATAATCTGTGCCTCTAACGCCCATAACAACGTTGGACGTAATAATTTTAAACTCTGCGTTTTCTGCCAGCTTTTCCTTAACCGATGAAAAGACTGAGCCTTTACCAAGGCTTAAAACAGACTTATCGTCTACGCCTTTTTCGCCTTTTGCGTCGCTGATGGTAACTTCTGTTTCAGCATCTAACTTTACGACCTTGTTGCCGTCTAAGTCCAAAACGGCGCTGGAGCGGATACCTGTTGTAATTATATCGCCCTTATTGACTCTCATGCCTACAAAAGCGTTTGTCTTTTTCTCCTCACCGCCTTTTCTGTTTGTAACAGTCCCGTTTACCTCATAGACAGAGATAGACCTTGAACCGGCCGCATAAGCAAACATTGAGCCGATCGACTGAAAAACCAGCACCAAAACAAGGATTAACGAAAGCAGCTTTAATTTTGTGTTCTTCATCTTATCAATCCCTTCAGACATTCCTAAATATATAACGCTAACATCTTTTTACTTCAAAGCTACTTTTCTTATCATATTGTTATATTTATCCGAAACGAATAAAGTACCGTTTGAATAAACCACGTCCACCGGCTGGTTAAATTGCATTTCCGAAGGGGCGCCGTCTCTGCTGCCTGCATTAAGTGAGCCTGCGACAGTTCTTACCTGACCGTTTTGCATAACAGACCTTATAACATGGTTACTCATGTCGGCTACGTAAATAACACCATTATCTCCGTAACATAAACCTTTTGGCATATTAAACCTAGCGACTTCGCCCATGCCGTCGGCATATCCGGCTTCGGCAGCTTTTGTCCCGCCCGCTAAGGTTGTAACCGTATTGCCGGAGATTTTCCTTATTTTTGAATTTCCGCTGTCGGAAATATAGATATTGTCCGATTTGTCTATTGCAATGCCGTATGGCTGGTTAAACACAGCTTCCGCAAGTTTTCCGTCCTTATAACCTTCGGCGCCTGTGCCTGCAAAGGTTGAGGATTCGCCTGCTTGGGTTATTTTCCGAATACAGTTGTTTAACGTATCACAAACGTAGATATTACCCTTAGAGTCTATTGCAATGCCGTTAGGCGCATTAAAACGTGAGACTTCTTTTGTTCCGTTTGTAAGGCCTTGCTCACCGTTGCCGGAAAGAGTAAATACCTTTCCTGACGAATCAATATATCTTACAGTATTATGGAGGGTA
>CAZEYG010000105.1:0-6780 GCA_964516575.1 uncultured Defluviitaleaceae bacterium | reverse complement strand
AAGCCGGTAAATATAGGTTTTGGAAACGTCGTTATGTCCGGGCGAATAATAGCGATTGTAAGCCCCGAATCAGCCCCAATTAAAAGAACTATCCAAGACTCCAGAGACAAGGGTGTTCTTATAGACGCAACCTACGGCAGACGTACCAGAGCTGTTATTATTACAGACAGCAACTACGTTATATTATCCTCGCTGCAGCCGGAAACCATATCCAGCCGCATAGGCTCAAAAGAGTTAATCGACAGCACCTTATCTGACGGGGCTAATTAATGCTTCTAGTTTTATCAAACAGGTTTATTGTTAGAAAGAAGGGCAATAATGGATAATATTGGAATGTTGCTTGTTATTTCAGGTCCCTCCGGTTCGGGGAAAGGCTCGGCCGTCAAACGCCTTGATCCAAGTAAAAACTACGCCTTGTCCATATCTGTAACAACAAGGGATGTAAGAGCCGGTGAGGTAGACGGCAAGGACTACTTCTTCTGCACAGAAGAAGATTTTAATAAAAAGCGAGATAACGGTGAACTTTTAGAACATGCTGTTTTTTGCGGTTTTTGCTACGGCACTCCCCGCTCATATGTTGAAGATCAAATAACCAAAGGTAAGGTTGTTGTTTTAGAAATAGATGTTAACGGCGCTCTTCAAATCAAAGAGAAGTTTCCCGATGCCGTTCTTATCTTTTTAATGCCGAATACTATAACAGAGCTTGAACGCCGGCTTAGAAAAAGGAACCGGGATTCCGACGACGACATAACCGGTAGGCTTAAAAAGGCAAGGGAAGAGGTCGAGCTTATTAGTAAATATGACTACCTTGTTATAAATGAAAATGAGAAAATTGAAAATACCGTCAACATAATAGACTCTATAGTTAAGGCAGAATACTCCAAGCCATTTAGAAGCAGAAACACTATTAAAAACTTTTTGGGAGATGAATAATATATGCTGCATCCTTCTTATACAGAGCTTATGGGTCGCTTAAATAAGGACCAGTCCATGGATAACAAAATAACAAGCAGATACACAATCGTTATAGCCTCATCAAAGCGAGCCCGGCAAATAATTGACGGCGCTTCCCCCCTTACCTATGCGCCTACTGACAAAGCCGTTTCAATTGCCGTTAACGAAATGTATGCCGGCAAGCTTTCCGTTAAGCAGTGGGACGACGTTTCAGGCTCCATGGATAATACCGAATTTGGCGCTTTTGGCCAATATGAATCAACCGAAGGCCTTGCTTCCCCAAATGAATATGAAGACCTGGATGATTTTGAGCCTATAGAATAAAATGCTTTACAAATTTGCCAACGTTATTATTGCTTCTTACAGCAAAGAGGTTGATAAAGAGTTTCTTTATGTTATCCCTGAAATAATGGCGCTAAGCGCTGCTGTTGGTATGCGTGTTATTGTGCCTTTCGGTATTGGCAATAAACCTACCGAAGGTTTTATCACAGGCCTTTTAAACGAAACCTCCATTCCCCAGGGTAAGATAAAAACAATACTTGAACTGGCCTCTGATAAGCCCTTATTTAACAATGAGCTTTTGACACTGGCTCAATGGATGCGTGTAAAATACTATACAACCCTTTACGCCTGCCTTAAATGCATTATGCCTGCAGGTTTAGGTTTTGAAGAGGACAGCCTTATTATGCTTAACAATGAAGCTAATGAAGCTGCTTTTTCTGCAAAACAAAAAACAGTTTTATTATTTATAAAAGAAAACGGCGGTAAGCTCCTGCGCTCGGAGCTTGTAAACGAGTTTGGTAAATCAGTTCAGACGATCTTAAAATCCCTTAACGAAAAAAATCTCATTACAATATCAGATGCTTCCCAAATAAAGGATTTGTCCGTTAAAGTAAAATACGTTTATCTTAACTATGATAACGAAAGTCTTGAAGAGCTTACGGGTCAAATCCTAAACGACAACCAGGCCTCAAAAAAAGCTCAGGCGGCTGTCATAACCGCCCTTATGCAAAACGACGGTATTTCGTTGACGGATTTAAAAAGCTATCTGCATATTTCAGATTCACCAGTTAAAACATTGGAGAGTAAAGCAATCGTTAAAACTGAATTTCATGAGGTTTTAAGGAACACTGTTTATTATGATAAGCAAAAAAAAGAAGGCTACATAAGAACTCTTACGAAAAATCAAAGCCAAGTTGTTTCCTTTATTAAAAACAAACAGGATAATAAACCTGTGCTTATTCATGGTGTTACGGGAAGCGGTAAAACCGAAATATATTTAAACTTGATAGACAATGTTATAAAAAAAGGCCGGCAAGCTATCGTGCTTGTGCCGGAAATCTCTCTGACCCCTCAAACGGTGGATATTTTTTTGCAAAGATTTGGTGGTCTTGTATCTGTAAGCCATAGTAAGCAAACACTTGGCGAGCGATACGACCAATGGAAAAAAGCCCGTGACGGCAAAATTTCCATAATGATAGGGCCTCGTTCCGCTGTTTTTACCCCGTTTAGTGACTTAGGTATTATCATTATTGACGAAGAACACGAAAACACGTATAAATCAGAAACAACACCTAAATATTACGCTAAAGAGGTTGCAATAAAAAGAGGTCAACTGACTGGCGCCCTTGTTGTCCTAGGTTCTGCAACACCCTCAATAGAAAGTTACCACGAAGCGACAACTGGAATATTTGATCTTCAAACAATATCCGAAAGGATAAACAAAAGGTTTCCCGATATTGAGGTTGTAGATATGCGTTATGAGCTGGCCAACGGAAACAAGTCCATATTTAGCGCCGCCCTCATAGACGCAATATCTAAAAATATAACAGACGGAAAGCAGACAATACTTTTTTTAAACCGCCGGGGTCATTCCACCTTTGTTTCGTGCAGAAGGTGTGGCCAGGCCATGGTATGTGATAGCTGCAACGTTAACTACACCTATCATAAATATTCCGACAAGCTGTTGTGCCATTACTGCGGAAGGCAAATCAAAAACCCCGAAAACTGCCCTGTTTGCGGCTCTAAGTTTATAAAATATTTCGGTATCGGCACTCAGCGTATTGAGCAGGAGGTAATGGAGCTTTTCCCAGGAACCCCCGTTTTACGAATGGATTCAGACACAACAACAAGCAAAAACAGCCATGAAAAAATGTTGGCTAGCTTTCGAGCCGGAAGTTATAACATATTAATCGGAACTCAAATGATTGCCAAAGGGCTTGACTTCCCTAATGTAACCGTAGTTGGTGTTGTAGCCGCCGATACTTCTCTTAACAACGGCGATTTCAGATCGGCAGAGTCTACCTTCCAGCTTTTAACCCAAGTATCGGGTCGAGCCGGCCGGGCGCATATGCACGGTAAGGTTTTTATTCAAACTTATACCCCCGAACATTATAGCATTAAATACGTCAAAGAAATGGACTACAAGCAGTTTTATGACCATGAAATAGCTATAAGGCGGCAGATGCTCTACCCGCCGTATACTAAGATATTTTGTATTTTGTTTACAGGCACGTCGGAGAAAAAAATAATTATTGTACTTTTTAAGCTGCTTGATATAATGAAGTATTATAACAGAAAGTCGCAGTTTGAAATGGTAGGCCCGGCTCCTGCTTTTATATCAAAAATTAACTTAAAATATAGATATAAACTTATTGTTAAATCGGTTGATGAAGAAAAGCTGAAAAATTTTGTATTCTATTGCTTGGATAAGCTGAAAGGTATTGAGGACTTAAGCGATATAAATATTAACGTAACCTTGAACCCTATAAGCCTTGTGTAGTTTAACCACGGCAATCAAAACAGTCGTCAAGGAGGATTTACTATGGCATTAAGAAACATAAGAATTAAGGGCGACGAGCTTTTAACCAAGCCGTCAAAACCCGTAACAGAAATTAATCAAAAAATATTTTCTTTATTAGATGATATGGCTGAAACTTTAGCAGAAAAAAACGGGATAGGTTTAGCAGCGCCTCAAATAGGAGTTTTGAGGCGGGTAGTTATAATAGATTTAAGCCTAGTTAACGAGGTTGCCGCTGGTGATGAGGCTGTCGCCGAAGAAAACATAGAGGCTGATATTATTGAGCTTATTAATCCTGAAATTATAGAGCAATCAGGCGTGCAAAAAGTAGCAGAGGCATGTCTTTCAGTGCCCAACGTTTCGGGTATAGTCATAAGGCCTGAATATGTTAAGGTAAAGGCTTTAAACCGGCATGGTGAAGAAATATTTATTGAAGGCACAGGCCTTTTGGCGCGTGCTCTTTGCCACGAAACGGACCATTTAGACGGTATTTTGTTTACCGACAAGGTTATTGAATTTAGCCACGATGATGAAGATGATTACGAAGAAGACTATGAACAATAAGCATAATAGGAGTAACTAAACATATGAAGGTTTTATTTATGGGTACCCCGGAATTTGCAGTACCTACCTTAAAAATTTTAACTGAATCCCATCAGGTTACGGCAGTTGTTACGCAGCCCGACAGACCAAAAGGCCGGGGCAAAAAGTTGCAGCCTTCGCCTATTAAGCAGTTTGCGCTGGAAAATAATCTGCCGGTTTTGCAGCCTGAAAAGATTAAGGCACCCGAAGCGGTTGAATTATTAAAAAACTATGAAGCAGATGTGTTTGTGGTTGTAGCTTATGGCCAAATCTTGTCCGAAACCTTGCTTAATATGCCAAAACTAGGCTGCATAAACGTTCATGGCTCTCTGCTTCCCAAATACCGTGGCCCGGCGCCCATTGAATGGTCAATTATAAACGGCGAACATGAAACCGGCGTTACAATTATGCATATGGAAAAGGGTCTTGATACAGGTGATATGATTCTTAAAAAGGTTTTACCTATTTTGCCGGAGGATAACGGGCAAACGATTCACGACAGTATGTCTTTGGCCGGGGCTAAAGCGCTGGCAGAAGCTCTTGACCTTATTAAATCCGGCAAGGCAGCAAGAGAAAAACAAGATAACAGCCAAGCCACATATGCGCCTATGCTGACTACGGAAACAGGTTGTATTGATTGGGCTAAAAGCAGCTATCAAATTACTAATCTAATTAGAGGTTTAATTAGGCAACGTTTAGCATACACTGTTTATAACGGCACGATTCTTAAAATACTGGAAGCTGAAAACGCCGACGGATATGAAGAAGTTATGGCGCCGCCAGGTCAGATAATAGATAATATCAGTAAAAAAGGGATTGTCGTTAAAACCTATGACGGAGCAGTACTTATAACGAAAATCCAACCCCAGGGGAAAAACCCAATGGCAGTTCCAGACTATCTTAGAGGTAATGACATTTCCATAGGAGCAACGGTTGGACATGCTTAAATAAGTCATTATTATACTTTTTTAATTTTTTCTCGTATATATATTTAGGATATATTGAAAGGAGCTGAAGTAATGTTTTATGATTCAACAATACTAATAGTAATACCGTTTTTTCTGCTCGCATTGTACGCACAGTCAAAAGTAAAAAGCACCTATACCCATTACAGCAAGCTGCCGAATAAAAGGGGCTTAACCGGAGCTGATGTTGCAATGCAGCTACTTAAAATGTCCGGCATATACGACGTTAGAGTTGAGCGGACGTCGGGCCAGCTTACGGATCACTACGACCCGGCTAAACGAGTGCTTCGCCTGTCCGACGCAGTATATGGAAGCTCGTCGTTGGCAGCTATCGGCGTCGCCGCTCATGAGGCTGGCCATGCAGTACAACATCAAACAGGTTATGCCCCATTAGCTATAAGAAGCGCTATTGTTCCTGCCGTCAGCATAGGCTCAAACCTTGCAATGCCACTTATTGTTTTTGGCTTACTTTTTTCTATGCGTGTTGGCGGCATAGGCTCATTGCTGTTATCCGTAGGAATAATACTTTATTCAGGCGTTGTTTTATTCCAGCTTATAACCTTACCTGTTGAATTTAACGCTTCCGGCAGAGCTATTGAAATGCTTGAGCAAAACAATTTTTTAACCCACGAAGAAATAATTCCTGTTAAAAAGGTCTTAAATGCGGCCGCTCTGACATATGTAGCGGCAGCGGCAGCGGCGGCTGCAAACCTTTTAAGGTTTTTACTACTTGCAAATAGCAGGCGCAGATAACAAGGTTGGATTTAAAAGGGGCTGGCACAACAGCCCCTTTTTCTATGATTTTAATGCTTTCTGCACTTCAGTGCCATTACTATAGCTGATTATACACCTTACGGTTTTGATGTGGTGCAGAATATACGTGGCTTTCGGGTGGTGATGGCTATACGATGTTTATAGGTTGTGATATAATAGAGAAGCAAATCTAGGTAGATTACGATGCGCTAATTAATTATTTAGACAAAACCTACCCGTAAAACACCTACCTTTACCAAAATCCCTATAGCGAGGAAGGATTATTGCCTTGCAATAAATATTGTAATGCCGTAAAGAATCAATAGATTGTGAGGGAATATGATGAAAAGGCTTGATTTATCCGTAAAAATTCTGATTGCTCTGGCAGCGGGTGTTGTAGAGGGTATGCTCCTGATAATGGGTATTGAACGGATATTGGATATGGCAAGAACGGCTGTAAACGTTATGGGAGATTGTTCTTGTTCGCTTGTTGTTGCCGCCCTTGAAAAAAACTTGCAGCCTCCAGAGGAAATCGTATAAGCGCCGGGCTGTGGTGGCGTGAAAAATGATGTTTTCACTGCTGGGTAATAGCTAAATGTAGCTCATAAAAAGACAGTCAGATAAGATGATAATAATGACTATATCAAACACCTGTAATTAAGCGTTAATGATTGTGAGTAAACTTACAACCATTGCTGCTAATTACAGGTGTGTTGTTGTCGGCAG
>CAZEYG010000104.1:0-6800 GCA_964516575.1 uncultured Defluviitaleaceae bacterium | reverse complement strand
GCTTTCCATCAAGTAAATGTTTTATTAAAAAACGTTGTTTTGTAGCTCATGAATTCGTATTCCTCCAAAGGGTTCTTAGAATCTATTACTAAGAGAATGCTAGAGTTTTAACTGCTACAGGAAGAGCCGTACCACTTGTCAGAGGTTTTCCAATATCCAGATAATCGCCGTCTTCCGCCGAAATAGAATCCAGCGTCACAATCCCCCTGTTTTGGTGGTTTTGTTTTGAAAGCGCCTGGCCAAGAACCTTAGCATTATCCTCTTCCGTAAGCACCAGAAGAGGACTTTCTTTAGGCAAGACAACATCTGCCGTTCTTAATAACACATCGGCCAGCCGCAAAAGCTCCGAATAGGTTGGATCGGGTAATCCTTTCATGGCAAAGACCAGCCGCTCGGTTCCGTATTGTGCAAGAATATGGGAGACACGTTGTATAAGAAGTTCATTATCTCCAGCAAGGCAAGTCTTCTGCTCCAAATCGGAAAGGCGAAGTATCGGCAGATTTTTCAGCGGCAGCAGCATGGCATCAAAATGTATGGTACTTCCTGAAAGAGCCGTGCTGTGTACACCGGCGCCGATTACGGTGGCTCGAATAACCTCTTGCGGCCGCTTTACTGCAAAAAACGATGGAAGCAGTCCGTTATGTATTGCTTTTCCTAGTAAAGTTCCGATGTCTCCGTACTGCAACGGGTCATCCATATGATAATAAACAGCCTCGGCAACACCACCCGAAAAGAAAAGGACGTCCGGCCTTTTTTCAAGCCGGAAGCTGCCGCTGCCAGTAGTACGAACCTTTTCAAGCAGAGCAGAATGGGGTCTCACACCCAACAGCTCCTCCAGCAGAAAGACCATTTGTTCGCATAGACGTTCCAGCGCCCCAATGTCAGTTTGTTCACCTTGACAGATAGAAAGCCCAAAACCTTCGGCGATAAATCCGGCGCTTTGAGAAACATGCCGGACTTTTAAATCCTTATCTAAACGAATAAGTCGCCCGCCGATATCAAGGCTACCTGTTGAGATAACTTTACCTCTGTCAAACAGTACAATATTAGATGTGCCGCCGCCGATATCCAAATTAACCGCCGTGCAGTTGTTGTCTTTTGAATACTTGTAAGCCCCGCTGCCTTTTCCGGCGAGGATGGCTTCTAAATCAGGGCCGGCTGTTGCAACAACAAAATCCCCTGCATACCCGCCTAGGCTTTGAAGTACGGAAGTCGCATTCTCCTTTCTGGCACTTTCGCCGGTAATGATTACTGCGCCGGTTTGAACATCGGCCGGGGAATATCCGGCCTTATCGTATTCATCCCGAACGATTTTTTCAAGAGCCTGTGCATTAATTTCATTTACCCCGGTAATAGGCGTTGAGTAAATATTGCTTTGGTATAAAATCCTTTTACCGGAAATGGAGAGCTTCGGAATCTGAAAAGAGCCGGTAAGATTACGTATCTCCAATAGGCTGAAAACCAACTGTGTAGTGGAGGTTCCCACGTCTATTCCCACGCTAAGCATATTATCAGCCATAAGAACCCCCTGCTTTAGAGCACATCATTAATATAAAAATGCAAAAAGGCCAAAGCTTTCCGTAAAGTACGGTAAGCCTTGGCCATGTCGCCAATTTTAGGGCACCCTGTTGTGCGCCTGATATAGAATTCTATTTGAAGTTAAACATTACTTTAGTTCCGAATTTGCCTGTGTGGTAGCGTATTTCGCCGCCAAGTGTGTCACGAACGATGGTACTTATAAGTTCAAAACCTAACCCGCCGTTTCGTAGTATATCCGGCTCCATGCCGTTTCCGTTATCCTCCACCACAATGCTGGAGTAGCTATTACCACATCTAAGCAGAATAGTTATAAGCCCTTTTTGCTTGCTGACAAAAGCATGTTCAAATGCGTTTAGAATTAATTCATGGACAACAAGAGCTATAGAGGAAGCCTTAGTGGAAGGCACAATAACTCTGTCGCCTTCTATTTCTATTCTGATGTTTTTGCCTTTGACGCTTAGTGATTGAATACTTCTTCGGATTTTCTCCAAAAGCTGCAACAAATCAATGTCGTCTCCGCCAGATAATGTAAGTATATCATGTATTGCACCGATTGACAAGACCTTTCCTACATTTTCTTTTAAAATTTGTCTCATTTGCGGATCGGCTAGTTTTCTTGCCTGAATGTTTAAAATACTGGCCACAAGCTGGAGATTGTTTTTAACCCGGTGATGAATCTCACGCATCTGTAACTCTACCCGGCGAACCTCGGGGCTTTCGATATGTAACTCCGTGTCAATACGGGATTCGTGCTCACGGGCAAGCTCAATATATTTTTCCTCAAGGCGTAAGGTATTGCTGACGTCCTTTTCACGAATTAATACGCCGATAACCCGCCCATCCTTATTTTTGACAGGGGCCACATCCTGCCGCACAGCAACATTTTCCTGCGTAACAGCCTTAAGATCATGAACCCCAAGCCCGGTACGGAAGGTGTAGTAAACAGCCGGCTCATTTTCAGGCAGAGCAATCTGCCCCAGCACGGTTTTTCCATAGGCGGAAAGATCACCTTCCGGCTTTGCATGTGCAACTACTACGGCAGTCTGACCGGTTTTATCCATGCAGTCAATAAAGACGTCCGAGCCGGTCAAATCTGCGGTATACTGCATAGTAACAGCTATCTGCTCAAGTTGTAATATTTCCTCTATAGAAAGCGATGTCTTTTCTTTGCAAAACTGCTGAAACAGCAATTTATTCTCCCCTTTAGGCATCACGAATCCGAAAGAATACTACGAGCTGCCTCATCCATGCTACAGTTTATGCTTCGCGATAGGCGCTCTACTTTTTTATAGGCGGCGGCTTCGCTGAGCCCTTCTGCTTCAATTAGGCGTTTTTTCGCCTTGTTAACCATTTCTCTAGCTGAACCTTGGGTTACGATTGCTTTGGCAATCGTGACCAACTGGCACCGTTTGTCCATTGCAAGCCTTTGCATCTGCCGATAAGCTTCTCCCTCGGTAATGCCCCTTTCACGGGCAAGAATTACCTTAGCACGCTCCATTAACCTGCTTTGCTCTATTTGCTTGATGGCATCAGCCGTCTCCAGCCGGGACTTTTTTAGGTGCTGCGCCTGCCCCATTGCCACTTCAATCGCCGGAAGCAAGCGCTGCTCCTCAATCGGCTTAACAAGATACCCTGAGACGCCAATGTCTGTTGCCCGCCGGATAAAGGCGTTGTCTGAAAATGCCGTCAGCAACACAATGCAACCTGCCAGCTCTTCTCTAATAATGGTTTCGGCGGCAGTAAGTCCATCGAATATAGGCATCTTAATGTCCATCAAAACAAGGTCCGGCTGGTGAATGCGGCAGAGGTTGATGGCGTCGAAGCCGTCCGATGCGCTTGCAGGTACTATAAAACCAAGCTCTTGAAGCATTTGAGATAAATCCATTCGAGTTATCGGCTCGTCATCAACGACAATAACCGCTCTACGGCTTTCCATATGTTATCCCCTCAATTTAACAAACATTTCAAAATATCGGATAAACTCCATCAGTAATATGTCCATTATAATTGGATTAGAGCAATAAATCACTGGCTAATATTGTCCAATTGCATAACAAATTAATTCAATTATTAATGAAATTATAACAAAAAAGAGTATTTTGTTGTCTTTTGCGGGGTGTCATTTTCTTTTACTTAATTGCCTTTCACTATTAGAATGCCGTTTTTCTATTAATCTCTTTTACAGTCCGCCCTTCAATATACCCACGATACCCTTGGGGTTCAAGCTGAAATTTCGGGGCACCCTCAACATCCCATTCGTAACCGTAAATCTCCGGGTTAAAGTTTTCGGTCTGCTTCCACAGTTCCTCAATTACATCAAGAAATTTTTCATCATCATAGGGCTGGCTCTGGAATATGAGCATCTTGCAAGCCGGAAGCCCTATTAATTCAAAGCCAAGCGGAATTTCTCCATTGTAATCTATATGCACTTCAACGCCTTGGGCATAATAAGACGTACCCTCTGGGCGCAAGCTGTCAGGCAGCCACATTCCTATTGGCTCGTATAATGCTTCCTTAATGCTGCATAGGATACCCCACACATCACAGCCCATTTCTTCGCAGTATTCAAAATAATTGTTGGCGTTTTTCCCACGTTTTAATATAACCTTTCTCGCTGGGCGTTCAACAACTTGAACAAAAATTGCCTTTGCTGATTCACTCATAACATTTCCCTCGCTTCTGTTTTTAAGTAGGTAATATTCCTTGACCGAATAGGGCATAAAGAGCTGTATAGGTTTGGGCTTTTGTGAATAGGCCTTTGGTGTTACACCAAACTCTCTTGAAAATGCTCTTGTAAACCCTTCATGAGAATCAAACACAAAATCGAGCGCCACATCGATAACCTTTACCTTTTCATCACGAAGCAATAAAGCCGCTTTTGACAACCGAAGCTGCCGAATGTACTCAAAAGGTGGCTTGCCGGTAAGTTCCTTAAAAACCCGGGTCGTGTGATAGGGCGAATAACCGGCTGTTTTAGCCAACTGATAAAGGCTTATCGGCTCATTTAAGTGCGTATCAATATAGTATTGGATTTTGTTTACGGCTTCAACATTTTCTCGATTTTCCAAGTCAATTATCACCTCTGCAAACAGTATAACAAAAGGGCTTAGCAATTTCTTGACATAACTTGCTATTGTTTCATTGGGCTGTTTTCAGTCAAAGTATGCTGTCTCTGATAATAACATAAGCCTATCATCACTATTTAAACCCGTATGGTTAAGCAGAAATAATGAAAAAGCATTGGGAAAACTGGAGCACAAAGATACCCTCGTGTATGTAGCGAAAAATGATAAGGATATTTCCATGCGGTTAATGTCGGGCAGTGTAAATAATTTTCATGAAGCATTAGCTTTACAGAAGATTATTTACACTGCCTATTTTTGCAGAGTTACTATTCGACTAACAATGTATCTCAACAGACTCCACACTTCCAGAGCGTTTGAAGATTGCATTACTTATTTCAGCCGGAAGTTTTTCGCCGCCGTATTCAGCAGTGGAACCATCTGCAAAAGTAATTAAAATCCCGGTTCCTTTGTTTTTTAAATACTTTATCATTGTGCCGCAAACAGTAAAGAGTATTTCACCATTAGCATCAAACTCATCGTCTGCCACAAAATACTTAGAAAATCTTAAACAACCTTTTTCGACAGTAATACCCAACTCACCCCGGCGCATTATTACAGATTCCTTAACCTGACCCGTCATGCCAGGCTGTTCACAACCTAGGTTAAACGATGTGTGTGAATAGGGTTCGATTGGAATTGCTCCACATTCCTGTATAGTTTTTCTGTAAATAAATCCGCTTACAACTTCTTTATAGGCGGCATAAATTTTATCGGCATACTCACCCTCTTTATAAGCGTTGATTGCGGCTTCTAATACGGCAAGAGCCAGCTTTGCATTTTGGTGCCAATAAACACAACCGATACCCTCATATTTATACATAACCTGAGAGCGGCCTGTAAAGGTTTTATGCTGAAATATACTCTCATAATGTTCCAAAATCTCACTGCATTGCATAGGCGTATAACTTGAGCCTGCCAAGGCTTCTTCAAGCTGACCTTGGGTAGTTATCGTCGGGGCAAAATGCAGCGCTCCGTTTATATCCCGGACAACTATTCTTCCGTCGGCTTCTATTGGCGCTGTAAAGCTGTTTTTCTTTGCAAAGGGTGATGTAATTTGTTTGGGGTACAACAGATAGGTTCGGATATTTTCGTCATAAAGCGAAGACTTCATATTTTCAAGCAGCAAGCAAATATCGTCCCCATTTAATATCCCCGAGCCTATAACCGCTGATTGACCTTCAAGCATTGGTTTTGTAGGGTTTACAGCAAAGTCTTCTTTTAAATAGTTATAGGTTCCGTATATATCTCCTTCATTTTGCCTGATTGTATACCTAACCATGTGACCCGCATGGTCAAGGAACTCTCTGATATTAGCGTAATCAATCGATAATCTGCCGGAAAATCCGTTTTTATAAACCCTATCACGATAGCTTGAAAAAAGCCTTCCTAAGTTATGGAGGAGTTGCTTCTCCTTGCCGGAAAAATCACCTTTGCAATCTTTAACAGCCGATATAACACCAGACATCCACTCATATACCTCATTTGATATAGTAAAATGACCGTTCTTTTTATTAAACAAATCTTTCAAGAATTCAACATATGAATACAGATGATAGACAGTAACCATAGAAAGCCCGATTCCTACTATGGCGTTATTAGCATCGTTCCATTCAGGCCTTTGGGTATTCATCCAAATGCCGCCGCCGCAAAGAAGATTACTTATCTTTGATAACAGACAAACCAAAAGTTTTTCCGTTAAGGTCACCATGTAGACACAGCCGTCCTTAACAACCAACCGCCCGTCTGAACCCATTTCATTGCAGAGATTTTCAATTTCTTTATCTCTTGCGAAATCAAAGATTATGGTGTCCTTGCTGTTTTCAAGTATTTTATCATAACTGTTAAATATGTACGGAACATTGGCGTAAGAAAATATCTCCTGTTCAAGCATAGCGGAAAGTTTATCGGGAAAATGATTATTAAGCCCCATTAGAAGCCTTAGCAGATAAATAATCTGATGATCCCCCCAATAACCGTACCCTCCGAATGGATTTTCAGGCTCCGGCTTTTCCCAGTCTATTCCGTTGCGGTTAATACGGTATGGATTAAATCCGTCAATTGTAGAAGCATTAACAAATTTTGCTACAACATTCTCAAAATAACATGGAAAGGAAAGGCACAGTGCTTCCCAGTTTT
>CAZEYG010000103.1:0-6830 GCA_964516575.1 uncultured Defluviitaleaceae bacterium | reverse complement strand
AAGGTCTTAAACGCTCCGTTCTCGTTATTGCAACAAGTGATAAACCTGCTCTTGTCCGCCTTAAAGCGGCAGAAGTTGCAACTACTATCGCCGAATATTTCAGAGATTGCGGAAAAGACGTTATCCTCCTAATGGACTCATTAACTAGATATGCAATGGCTCAGCGGGAAGTCGGCCTTGCGGCAGGTGAACCGCCTGTAACTCGGGGTTATACCCCCTCCGTATTCTCCGTTATACCAAAGCTTTTGGAACGAGCCGGCTGCTCTGAAAAAGGCTCCATTACCGGCATATACACAGTCCTTGTAGACGGCGACGATATGACAGAGCCTGTCACAGACACTGCCAGAGGCGTATTGGACGGACACATAGTGTTATCAAGAAAAATTGCTGCTAGAAACCAGTACCCCGCTATAGACGTTTTAAGCAGTGTGTCCCGCCTTATGAACGACATTGTTTCACCGGAGCATAAAAAAATAGCCAACGAAATAAAAAAGACAATGGCTATTTATTCCGACGCAGAAGATTTAATAAATATCGGCGCTTATGTAAAAGGCAGCAGCCCTGAAATAGACGACGCTATTGATAAGCACGACATTATAACAGATTTTTTGATGCAGCCTGTTGATGAAAAGTTTTCCTTTGACGAATCGGTAAATATGTTGTCGGATATAATAAACCCAAATTGACATTTGGATTAGGTGGTTAAATGGCCAAATTTGTTTTTAACCTAAATGGGCTGTTAAATATAAAAGAAAAGTTTGAAGACCAAAAAAAAATGGAATATGGAAAAGCCGTATCAAATTTAGAATACAAAAAACAGCTAAAAGAAGAGTTGGTTGAAATGCGTAACCACTATATTAATCTTTTTAGGGAAAGTTTGCAAGCCAAAATAGAACCCGACGAGATTGTCAGTTTTAACGACTACATTGAGCTTATTAAAAGGCAAATTAAAAACCAACAGCTTGTTATAGACGATGCCGCAAGAAATGTAAGAAGAACTCAGGCAGAGCTTGCCGAAGCAATGAAGGATCGGAAAATTTACGAAACTCTTAAGGAAAACAAATACGCCGCCTATTTGAAAAGCGAACAACTTGCAGAGCAAAAATTTATTGATCAAATAGTCAGCTATAAACATAAAAAGGTAAAATAAATTCCACCTTTAACTAACATTCCACACTAAAGCAAAGGGGGAAAACCAATGGCAGCTAAAGCAGCAAAACGGGCTAAACCCGCAGCAGCTGTAAAGCCAGAAAAGGTGCCTGCACCAACTGAAACTAATACTATAAAGGCAGAACCAGACGTTAAAGATAAGAAAGCCGAAAAGGCTGCTAAAAAGGCTGAAAAAGACGCTCTTAAAGCAGAGAAAAAGGCTGAAAAGGCCGCCGCAAAAAAAGCCAGGCTTAAAGAAAAGGGTTTTATAGGCCGTGTTCTTCCCGGCTTTATTGTATTGCTCCTAATAGCTGGTATAGCAGCTGCCCTTTGGTTTAACATTTTTAATCTTCGGAATAAATATTTGTTGCCTACTCTGCAAAAGATACCTATTGTAAACAATGTCATTCCCGTGCCCTCTGAAGATGGTACGGAAGTAACTGCATCAAGAAATGAGCTTCTAACCCAAATCGAGGATTTGCAAAATCAGCTTAAAAAAAGCCAGGACGAGGTAAAAGCTCTTAACGAAAAAAATGCGTTATTTGCCGAGCAGATAACCTCTTTAAAAGCTATAGAGAGCCAACAGCTTAAATTTAAGGAGGATAAAGCCGCCTTTGACAAACTTGTAGCGGAAGGTAATCCTCAGGCTTATGTAAATTACTATGAGCAGATTTCACCCGAAAACTCACAACAGCTTTATAACGATGCAAAGGTGAAATCAACTAACGAAAAAGACTTGAAAAACTATATTGCAACGTATCAGGCAATGGACGAAGCCGCCGCTGCCGCCATGCTGGAAGAGCTTATGACGACTGATTCGGAGCTTGTTGTCCTTATACTAAGAGGGGTTGACAGCAAGAAAAGCGCTGAAATTCTAGCCGGCATGGATCCTGTGAACTCTGCCTCCATTACAAAACAAATGTTCCCAACTACAGCTACATTACCGGAGGTTCTGACAGGCAACCCTTAGTCTTAACAATCATGAAAAACCTACTACTTTTTTAACCCTACCGCCATCGGCTTCTTAAGTTAAGTCTTAATTTGCCGTAAATATAGCTTTATACATCATTTAAGAAAGGAGGAGAACCATGCAAATCCCAAATATTTTTGGCAGCAAAGATTCTTTAAGTAACTTGATAAATATTAAGGGTATGTCTTCCGGTTTTAGCTTTGACAGCTTTTTAAGTAGCGCCGAAAAACTTTCCCCTAATTTACAAGGAAACCAAAATAATCGTCCTTCCGATGTGAGTGGTACTAAAACCACGAAACAACAGAAACCCGGCAATGCTCAATTACATGCACCAAAACAGACTAAACATTCTGCTAATGCTTCAGATAATAATGAAAGCATTTCTAGGCAGGAAGCAAACCAAAGTAATAAACCGGCAAAAGATTTACCGGATGCAAAAGAGCAGCCGCCTGTCAAACTCCGTAAGGAACCTTCGGCAGATAACGTACAAAAAACCGACGAAACGGCTGTTGCCGGAAAAGAGCAGGAAAACACTATAACCGCCTTAGCGGATGCTCTTAATATGACGGAGGAAAGTATTAAACAGATTTTAAGCGCTCTCGGTATGACGCTTTTTGACTTAACCGACAGCAAAAACCTTCATACTTTTATGCAGGCTGCTTTTAATGTGTCAAGCGATATTGAACTATTAAATATACCTAATATTGTTTCTTCCTTTGAATCTGTAAAAGTTATTGTTGCCGATTTCAATTCTGCAATGAAAGCTATAGCAAATGCTGCCGAACCATCCGATTCACTGGTTAATGCCCTACAGGCAGAAACTTTCCAAGAGGAAGACGGCATAACAGAGGGTTTTGAAAGCGCCCTATTATCTGATAAGCCAAGTAACAACGACACTAAACAAGCTGAACAAGTCGTTCAATCTGCGAATCAAACCTCAGAGCAACAATCCGATTTATCGGCAAAGTCATCTGATGTTTTAGCTCCAAAATCTTTTACGGCAGATGAAGGCATAAATCAAAAGACTGAAGAACAGACTGCAAAACTTACGGAGCAGGCTATAACCACACCTACTCAAAAAACCGTAGCTGTTATGACTGACAATAACCAGCAAAGCGGCTTCGGCTCGGAAAAACTTGCGAATCAAGAGCCCGGCTTTAACGCAGTCGTTGGAGCTAACCAACAAGGTTCAGCCTTTACGGAAGCGGCAGCTAAAGCAAATGCAAACGTGCAGCGCCAGGTTGTTGACGCCAATGATGTCATCAGTCAGATAATGGAGAAAATGAAGGTTGATGTCCGTGGAAACACAACGGAAATTAAATTAACCCTCCGCCCTGAAAACCTAGGTGACGTTTCTCTTAAGGTGACTACGGAAAACGGCATTATAACTGCTCAGTTCTTAGCCGAAAACCAACGTGTTAAGGAAGTAATAGAATCCAATTTTAATCTTCTTAAGGATGCGCTCCAAAAGCAAGGTATTGAGATTACTAACTTGTCCGTTTCTGTTGGTTCAGAGCGTAAAGAGCAAATGATGAACGAGTTTCATAAAGGCCAAAGCCAGTCTGCCTTAAAAATTAACTCAATTGCTAGCTCAGGTGTTGTTGAAGAAGAGGTTGCTTTATCAGAACCTTTACAGGACGGCTTTGACAGTAACGTAAACTACACTGCATAACAAGTTAACTTACATTAAATTATATTTAATAATAGGAGGTGAAAAAAATGTCCGACAAAGGCCAATGGTTTGATATGCAAGCCAATTATGCGCAAAAATCACAGGAAGCCGTAGACACAGCTAACGGTATCGAAAAACCAAAGGAATTTAAAAGCACCCTCGACAAGGATTCGTTCCTGAGGCTTTTAATAACCCAGCTTCAATACCAAGACCCGCTTAACCCTGTAGAGGATAAGGAATTTGTGGCGCAAATGGCTCAGTTTTCTGCCCTTGAAGAAATGCAGAACATGAACAAAGCCACAACAAAAGCCCAAGCCTTCTCTATGATTGGTAAATCCATCTACTCAATACAGTATAATTCAACAACAGGTGAATACGACGAAATAGAAGGCCAAGTAACCTCTGTTCTTTTATTAAACAACCAGCCCTATTTAATGGTCGGCAATAAGCAGGTTTCCCTGGATTCTGTTGAAGAGGTTTACGGCAGCTATGAATCTTACCTTATGTCTAACGTCAATAACAATCTTGTTAATAACCAAAACCTTACGCTTATAGGTAAATCTGTCCAGGCTATTACTGTCGACGGCGAAAAAACCGAATTTGTTGAAGGTATAGTTGACCAAGTTAAATTTACCGAAAAAGGCACTGCTATCCTTGTTGTAGAAGGAAAAGAAGTCCTTGCAGGCGAAGTAATATCCGTCTCCGATAAACCGCTCTTATTAGGTAATACGGTCGGTTATGTAGCCGACAACAGCGGTGCAATAAACTACGGCAAGGTTACCGGCGTGAATTTTGCAGACGACAAGGCGTATCTAGTCATAAACGGCAAGCAGGTTTTAGTAGACAAAATAAACTATGTTTCCGATGCGCTTAAGCTGGTTACTAAGGAAATAACCTTCCAAGGCTCTACCGACACAGTAAATGCGGTTATAATGCGCGGCGGTACTCCATACCTTAAAATAGGCGATCGAGAACTGTCCTTCCTCTCATACAGAGGCATAAAAACCGAAGAAGAGGATAAATAAAACCTTGCAACACCATTCTAACGGAGGAGCTTGTTATGCAAATTTTTAATGGCAACATCCCAAGTAACATTAAAATTAATACTAACGCCGAAGTTAACGAAAAATCAGCAAGCCCAAACGTTGCTATTAATAATGGCGTTAGTTTCCAAGACGTATTAGGCAGTAAAATAGCGGAATCTACCCCGCTAACCTTTTCAAAGCACGCAAATCTCAGACTTAATTCCCGTAATATAAGGCTATCGGCGGAACAGCTTAACCGGGTAGAAGATGGGCTTACAAAGGCAAGGCAAAAGGGTATTAACGATTCTCTTGTTATGGTAGATGACATTCGTCTTGTAGTTAATGTTAAAAGCAAAACGGTTATTACCGCTATGAACAAAGAAAACGAAAATATTTTTACAAACATCGACGGCGCTATAATAGTTTAGCGATAGCTGGACCCTAACGGGGGGCTTTCCGCTTAAAATAGGGGGTAATTTATATGATGCGTTCCATGTTCTCCGGGGTTTCAGGCCTTCGGGTGCATCAAACAAAAATGGACGTTATTGCAAATAATATTTCTAACGTAAACACGATGGGCTTTAAAGGCAGCCGTGTTACATTTAATGAGGTTTTTAGCCAAACACTTAGCGGCGCTTCCGCCTCCAACCCGGTTACCGGCAAAGGCGGCGTAAACCCTATGCAGGTTGGCCTCGGCGTAAACATTGCATCTATTGATAAAATAATGACAACCGGCGCTGCTCAAAGAACAGACCGCTCCTTAGACCTTATGGTTCAGGGTAACGGCTTCTTTATCGTAGCCGACGCCGGCGGTACTTACTTTACAAGAGCCGGTGCATTTGACGTAGACGAAGCCGGTTACCTTGTAACAACAACTGGTTATAAGGTTCAAGGCTGGAATGCTGACGCCAAAGGCACAATAACAAAAGGACCTGTTCAGGATATTTTCCTGGGAGGTAATAAAGAATATTTAGTTCCAAGAGCAACAACAGATGTTCAATTCACAGGCAACCTTAACTACGAAGAGTCCTTAGTAAACCCAAAAATCAGCAGCATTTCCTTCTTTGACTCCGTAGGCACAAAATATACTATGGATGTTCAGTTTGTACCAGGAGCAGTAGCCACAAACGGTGAAACTAAATGGACTATGTCCTTTGTTTCCGATACATCAACTCCTCCAAAATTTAATATGTATGTAGACGGTGACAGGGATAACCCTATATCTTTGACTGCCAGTCCGTCATTAGCTGTCGGTACGGGGACAGGTGCCGCTAGCCAAGAACTTATTTTCGGCTCAGATGGTCTGCTTAAATCTGCAGGTGGTAATACCACATTACCTTTAGAGCTTAATATGACCTTCCCTATCGGTATTGAAGCCTTGCTTAAACCCGGCGCTACTCTCGGCGCTGCAACAGGCGGCGCTTCCGGCCCAATAAAGATAGGCCTTAGGACAGATTTAAAAGGCATAACCCAGTTCGACGAAAAGTCAACTGCCAAGGCTGATTCAAACGGCAACGCCCCAGGCAAGCTACAAGCAATATCAGTAGGCCCTGACGGCAAAATAACAGGCCGTTATACAAACAGCGAAACAAAATATTTAGGCCAGATTCCTGTTGCTAGATTTGCAAACCCTGGCGGCCTTGAAAAAATAGGTGACAACATGTTCGTAGTCACACCAAACTCAGGCGGCTTTGACGGCACCGGCGAGGATGTTGGTGCCGACGGCAGCAAGATTTTAGGCGGCGTTTTGGAAATGTCTAACGTAGACTTATCCAGCGAATTTACCGAAATGATTACAACCCAAAGAGGCTTCCAGGCTAACTCTCGTATTATTACAACTTCAGATGAAATGCTTCAAGAGCTTGTTAATCTTAAACGCTAACAGCCTGTTCACGGGGGCTTAGCGCCCCCGTGATAAAATATATTATTATTTAATTAATTTTTCAAAATTCTATGTTCAATTTAACAGTTTACTGGTATAATAATCCTAAGCTGTACCCAAATGCATTTTAAT
>CAZEYG010000102.1:0-6910 GCA_964516575.1 uncultured Defluviitaleaceae bacterium | reverse complement strand
GCGCTTTAGTAATTCTCTATATCAATAACCTCTGCGTCAAAGTTTCTTTTCAAAACCAGCTTACAAGTTCGGCCAAATTTAAGTGTGTTGTCGCTGACATAAAACAGATGGCTAGGCTCCTTTTTTTCTGTAAGCATGTTATTCTCAGCCAAATAATCGTTTATCATCCTTGCCATATGAGCGGCAGGGTTTATTATTTTAATGCTTCCGGCTGTTCGGGTTATACAATCGTACAAAAGCGGATAGTGAGTACAGCCTAAAAGAAGGCTGTCTATTTCTTTGTCTATAAGCTCTTGCAGATATATTTCCGTTGTGATGCTGGCGACGCTATTAGAAGTCCAGCCTTCTTCCGCCAGAGGAACAAAAAGCGGGCACGCCTTTGAATAGACGTTTATATCCGGCCTGTATTCCTTTAGAAGCCTTTCATAAGCGCCGCTTCTGATAGTCGCTTCTGTTCCGATAACACCAACGGTATTGTTTTTGGTGGAATGGAGACAAGCGACGACCCCTGCCCGAACTACATCGAAAATCGGAATGTCAAACTCGGCCACAAGTTCACCATAACTGTTTGAGCATACCGTATTACAGGCTGCAACGATAACCTTCACGTTCTTCTCGATTAGAAAATTAACCATTTGTCTGCTGAATTTTGTAACCGTTTCCTTAGACTTTGAGCCGTAAGGCACTCTTGCCGTATCACCAAAATATATAATTTCTTCGTTTGGAAGCTCTCTCATTATTTCGTTTGCAACGGTTAGGCCACCTACTCCGGAGTCGAATACGCCAATTGCTCTGTTATCCAATACTTCACTTCCTTAAATAATTGTTATTTATATCAGTATACGGCAAGCTGAATCAATCTGTCGATTAGCTCCGGCAGCATAATACCCATCTCAGCCCAAAGCATAGGATACATGCTTATTTTCGTAAAGCCGGGCATTGTATTAATTTCATTAAATATTACTTTATTTGTTTCTTCTTCAAGGAAAAAGTCAACTCTGCTTAGGCCGGAACAATCGGCGGCCTTAAATATTTTAACAGCAGTGTTTCTTATTTCGTCTGAAATAACCTCGTCCAGTATTGCAGGAACAAGTGTTTTTGATTCACTATTGTTATACTTAGCGTCGTAGTCATAAAACTCGGCGGCCGGCATAATTTCTCCAACAACCGACGCCTGAACGTCATCCCCGCTTCCAAGCACGGCGCATTCCAGCTCTCTGCCTATAACAGCCTTTTCGATAATAACCTTTCTGTCGTGTTGTAAAGCAAGCTGGATAGCGTCTGTAAGCTCTTCCTTAGACTTGACCTTTGTAATACCTACGGAGGAACCTGTGTTCGCCGGTTTAACAAAACAAGGGTAACCAAGCCTTTGGCGTACCTTTTTTGTGACTTCTTTTATATTTATAAGCTCACTTTCCGTAAAAACTAGATATGGCGCCTGCTTTATTCCGCAATGAGCCGCTATTATTTTTGTAAACGCTTTATCCATACAAACGGCTGAAGACAAAACATTACAGCCCACATAAGGTATTCCGGCGATTTCAAAAAGCCCCTGGATTGTACCGTCCTCGCCAAAATCTCCGTGCAAAGCCGGAAACACAACGTCTACAGGTACAGTCTTAACCTTATCCTTAACAATTCTAAGGAGGCCGCCTTCTGTACGATCGGGGCTTAAAATAGCTTTTGTACCAAACTTTTTCCATTGTATATTATTAGTATTTTCTATACAACCGTCGTATAGTAACCATTCTCCCTCTTTCGTAATATAAAGAGGAATCACGTTGTATTTATCCTCGGGAATGTTGGCCATAATGGTAGCTGCGGATATTTTAGATATTTCGTGCTCTTCGGAGCACCCGCCGTATATTACAACTACATTTAGCTTGTTCAAATATACCCCTCTTTTCATAGCAAATAATACTGCACTGCTAGGCTTGTTTTTAAGTTACATTTATACATTTTAATTGCTATTTGTAAAATATTCAACTACAAATAATAAATTGACATTTTTAACCTGAAAATATATAATTTATTATAATAAAAAATCTCAGGAGGAAGGTTTATTATGATTGAATTTCCAAACATACCGTATAACTACGACAAAATTAAGCTAACTAGAATATTTGAAAATGAAAAGTTAAATAGCTTTCCTAATACCGGTATTCAAACCCCCGATTCAATAAATGTATACGGTGAGCTTAAATTCCCCGAATTTCCAAAAGACCGTACGTATACCCTTGCCTCCTTTGTTATTTCTATGGACGGTAGAGTCGCTTATCTCGATAACCCATACGGCCCGGTTATAGCTAAAAGCAACGCCCTTGACAGAGACGGCGCCGATGCCGACTTTTGGATTCTTTGCCTTATGCGTGCTAATGCAGACGCCCTGTTTATCGGCGCAGTAACTATGCAAAAGGAACCTAACGACTACATTTGTGTGTTTGATAAAGGCTTAGAGGACGCAAGAGTTAGCCGTGGCCTTAAGAAAGCGCCGTGGGTTGTTATTTGTACTCTCGACGGAACAGACGTTGACTTTGACCACCAAATTATCAAACATCAAGATGTTATGTTTAACACCTCTCCGGCTGGCTTAGCATTAATATCCGAACAACTCAGCAGAGAATACTACATAGTTGGTCCATATAATTCTCTTACTGACTCAGATTGTGAAAAAATTAAAAACGAATTTAATGAAAACAAATATAAAAAGATTCCTGTTATTGTAACAGGCGAAGGAAACAGAACAAATTCGTCAGTTCTGCTTAGAATTTTGAAATGTATGGGGATCCATACGGCTTCTGTAGAATCCCCCTCCTACTGCCACAGCATGATGGGCGAAGGCTTACTTGATGAGCTTACCTTTAACTATTCATGCGTTTATATTGGAAACTCAGCTGTTGGCCTTGGCAAAAACATGGAGCCTTTTACTTCCCTTAATCATCCACACAGCGAAGTGCTTACGCTTCATATGCATTCCCCTAGCTTCTTTTATTTCAGGCATAAACTGGTTTACGGGGCAGTGCCAAATATTTAACAGCAAAAGATTTAAAACGACTATTGACAAATTATTCATTTCAATTATAATAAAACAGTATTAATAAGCAGGGGTGCTGAACTTGTTTCGGCTGAGAGCAATTGTTAAGCGATTGAAACCCTTATAACCTGTCGGATAATGCCGTTGTAGGGAACATACTTACCCTTTAAGTATAATGCAGGCATTTTGCCTGCATTTTTGTTTGAAAAAGCGAAAATGCTTTTGATGCTGCTTAACGATAAAACGGCTGTGCCCGGCTTTTATGCCCTGGTCGGCCGTTTCTTTTTGTTTGACAGGAAATCTAATAAAATAAGAAAGGATGATTATTTTGAAAAACGAAAACATCAAGACAATGGTTGAAGGCTCAATGTGTATAGCTCTGTCTTTTGTGCTATCCCTTGTAGTTTTGTACCAGCTTCCAAACGGCGGCGGCATAACCGCTGCTTCGGCCTCACCGCTAGTTTTATTTTCAATACGCAGAGGCGTAAAATGGGGCCTTTTGGCTTCCAGCGTATTTGTAATTTTGCAGCTTATGACAGGGTTTTACCCACCCCCGGTTCCATCACTTTTTATGTTTGCTCTTGTTATATTTTTGGATTATGCCGTAGCTTTTGGAGTTTTAGGCCTTGCCGGAATGTTCTATAAATCCAACAGCCCGGCAAGCGGAGCTTTTGGCGCAGCAGCCGTGCTCTTTGTAAGGTTTATGTGCCATTTTGCTTCCGGTATTTTAGTCTGGAACGTTTATGCGCCGGAAGGCCAGCCGGTTTGGCTTTATTCCTTAATATACAACGGCTCATATATGGCCTTTGAGATTGTCATAAACGCCGTCGTTACTTATATGCTTGTTAAGCTGCTTTTAAGCTCAAAAATTCTATCCCATAAATCATCGTAGCTTAAGGTATTAGACTTGCAACCTTCTTTTGATTACATCATAAGTTACAATATAAATATTAAAGGAGGATGTGGGCAGCCTATCTGCTTCACGAAAAGGTTATGCAATTTTATTATGGAGAAAAAAATCTATTGCGGGCATTAGACGAGGCAGAGTTTTGGAAGCATCAGGAATCGGAGCATACAACAGTTGTTCAATTGGTAACACCAGGTCTTGAACCCATTTATGTAACCCGCTTACAGCAGTTTGAGCAAGAAATCAACAGCATACGAGCACAACTTGTTAAATACATCGAAAGCGCAGTGCGGTCAAAAGGAATGTTAAACAAGGTGATATCAGCTCAAATAACAAGCCTTATCAAGAAATGCCTTGTACAAAGCAATCAGTTTGTAGAGTTTCTTGAAGAAATGCTTCTTAGAAGCGAAGCTGTTAAGGCAAGCAAATCGTCACAAACAGTTATTCATCATCTTATCAGAGAATCTCAATATTTTATCGGCATCGACCAGCTTATACTTTAAGGCACGGCAGGGATCTAACTAAAGGTAATTGAAAACCGTAGAGGCCTAGGCTTCTACGGTTTTCTGCAGTTGGTTTTTGGTTGGTTTGTTCTGCTTTAAACTAAAAAGTGTGAAACCATTTGAGCAAGAACTTCAGATTGACTGCTAAGCTCTTCGGCAGCAGCGGCTGTTTCCTCGGAAGTCGAAGAATTTCTTTGAACAACATCAGATATTTGATGTATTCCAAGAGTAATTTGTGCAATACCATTTGTTTGTTCTTTTGTAGCTATGTAGATGTCATTAATAATATCGGAAACAGAATTTGTATCGGATACAATTGTTTGCAGAGAATCTGCCGTTAATTTTGCTGTTTGAGTACCTTCATTGATTTTAGCTATAGTATCTTCAATCAAATCTGAGGTATCCTTTGCGGCCTGCTGACTTCTGCCTGCAAGAGAGCGAACTTCCTCTGCAACAACGGCAAAACCTTTTCCGTGCTGGCCAGCTCTTGCCGCCTCAACAGCCGCATTAAGAGCCAAAAGGTTGGTTTGGAAAGCGATATCGTCGATAACCTTAATAATCTTTGAAATGTTTTTGGAGGCTTCTTTAATGTCGTCCATAGAATGAAGCATCCTTGTCATTTCTTCGTTACCAACTTTTGCACTTGATATTGATTTTTTGGAGAAATCGTCGGCGGTCTGGGCTTTTACTGCCGTAGCTTGGGTTTGTTCGTTTATAACTGTTATGGAAGCATTTAACTCCTCAACCGAGCTAGCTTGTGTTGAAGCGCCATTTGCTAAGTCCATAGATGATTCTGATATTTGCTTTGCGCCAACAAGTACGTTATCTGCCGATATAATAATTTCTGATATTGTATCTCTTAACGTTGCGGCTATGTTGTTTATGGAGTGTTTTATAAGGTTATATTGACCTACGTAATCTCTAGTAATACTCTTTCGCAAGTCACCATCAGATAAACTCTTAAGCACTTCGGTTATTTCAGTTATGTAAGAACTTATAGAGGTTATCATCATGTTAAATGAGGACATCATTTCAGCAAAGCTGCCATTATAGTTATTACTTACGGAAACGTTAAAGTTGCCTTCCGATATTTGCCTTAAGACGAGATTTGCCTCGTCAATCGGAGTACTGATTGATTTTAATAAATTGTTTAAGCCTTCTGTCAGAGCCTTCCAATCGCCTTTATAGGCGTCCGTATTAACACGGGTGTCAAGCTTGCCTTCCATCGCCGCTTTAATCAGGCTGGATACATCTTTGTTTAATGTGGCAAGATTAGACTTAAGCTCATCATATTTTTCATTGGCAAGCGCTTTTTTGCCGGGAAACTTTTCAATCTCAACGTTAAAATTACCTTCGCCTAGTTGGGAGTATGCGCTCAGTATTTTAAGAGTGTCATCTATTAAGGTTCGAGTATTGGTGTTAACGGCAGAAACCACTGTTTTATACTCGCCTTCAAATTGATTTATATCTATTTCGGCCTCAATATCGCCTTGACCCAATTTCTTAGACACATCGTTTATTTTTTCGGTCAGTAGAAAAATCGTATCTCTAACCTTAGCAAAGGCTAAAACCAGCTTTCCTATTTCATCATTTCCCGACGCTCTAAGATTAACGTTTAAGTTACCCTTTGCGATTTGACCTGCAGCCGCTTCAAGCTCTATCATAGGATTTGCAATCGCTTTATTAAGCACAGCTATTGCAATAACTGCAATTATAAGGCTGGCAAATATAGAAACTAAAATAGTAATAAGAGCAGATCTTGCGTTAGATGAAGCTTTAATGCCCTGGGTCGCTATGACTGTATCCAACTCATCAGACAAACTTATAAGTACTTTTGAAGCGTTTTCATACGCCGGCGAATACTTTTCTATAAATATATTATAGGCTTCCTTATTGGATTCCTCATTATTATTTCGTGAAAGCTCTTCAATTTGCTTTCTGTATATAGCTGCGTCCTCTAAATATTTAGAAAACTCATCTAATTCTGTAGTATCATCGATTATATTTCTAAACTCATCTCTAGCAGCCATAAGAGACTGTCTGTCGCTTAATGCAGAATTAATAGCCTTTTCTATAGTGTTTGAATCCGGCGCGACAAGCGCAAGTAAAAGATTTCTTTGTATGGATACCATGTTTCTGCGCATTTTCCAAATAAGGCTGATGCTAGGCAGCTCATGGTCTTTATATTCTAAAACAACTGAATCTATTTTATTAATGCTAATAATTGAAACAGTACCTAACGCCAAAAGCAAACAAAGCATAACAGAAAACCCTATTACTAATTTCATTTTAATTTTTATATTATTCATAAGTTCCCCCTTAAAAGTGATAATTAAAGCAAAGTATACTATAATGAATAATTAGAAGTTTAAATCTTTCGTACTTGTAAAGGATAACTAGCCATACATTATAAAGCCTCCTTTGCAGTAATTTGTAATAAAAAATTTAATAAATAATTGAAAAAAT
>CAZEYG010000101.1:0-6920 GCA_964516575.1 uncultured Defluviitaleaceae bacterium | reverse complement strand
TCGTTGTAATATTTAATTGGAACCGCAATATAAAAAAACAAGCAGCCTTAACTAAATAGGAAAGGCTGCCTCAGTTAAATGGCAATCATCCGAAACGGAAAAGCGACCTGACTGGCATTTATTTATTCATAGCTTTGTTAACTTCCTCTGCAAAGTCCTCATTTTTCTTTTCCAAACCTTCGCCTGTTTCAAATCTTACAAAAGCTTTAACGCTAATTTTAGAGTTAACTTCCTTGCCAACAGAATCAATATATTGGCTAACGGTCATTTCTCCGTCTTTAACATACTCCTGGTCTACAAGGCAGAACTCCTTAAGCTCTTTATTAAGTCTTCCAACAATCATTTTTTCAACGATATTAGCGGGTTTTCCTTCGTTTAAAGCCTGTTGGGTTAAGATTTCTTTTTCTTTTTCGATAAACTCCGCTGGAACATCATCACGGCAAACAAACTTAGGGCTCATAGCCGCGATTTGCATACAAATGTTTTTACCGGCTTCAACAACGATTTCGTTTGCAACCTCTGAAACAAGCTGTAATAGAACGGCAACTCTGCCGCCGCCGTGAATATATGACACAAGGCAACCGCTTTCGGTCTTGTTAAATCTTTCAAACCTGCGGATGTTAAGGTTTTCGCCAATAACGGCAATCTTTTGGCTAAGAGCTTCTTTGACGGTAATGTTGCTGTCGTCAATCCATTTTTCTTCAAGCATTTTTTCCAAATCAGTTGTTTTTGAAGCCGCAGCATGAAGAGCAACGCTATGAACAAAATTCTTGAATTCTTGATTTTTTGCAACAAAGTCGGTTTCGCTGTTTACTTCAACGATAACGCCGGTGTTGTTGTCGTCGGAAATATAGGTATAAACAAGACCTTCCGTAGCAATACGCCCTGCTTTTTTAGCAGCAGCCGACAAACCTTTTTCTCTTAATATCTCTATAGCTTTTTCTAAATCGCCGTTAGATTCCGTAAGCGCATTTTTACAGTCTATCATACCGACGCCGGTAATCTCTCTTAATTCTTTAACTAAAGCAGCTGTTACAGCCATAATATATTACCTCCGTATACTAATAAATTCAAATAACATAAAACAAACCAATAAACTATTCGGCGCTGTTTGCGGCAAGAGCCTCTTCCGCAACAATATTTTCAATATCGTCGGCTTGAGCTGTAGCGCTTTCGCTCTGTTCGGCGGATGTTTCAAACTGAGCACCTTGACGGGATTCAATAACAGCGTCGGCAACCTTACCGGCGATTAACTTAACGGCACGGATTGCGTCGTCGTTTCCTGGTATAACAAAATCTATTTCTTCAGGGTCACAGTTAGTATCAACGATTGCAACGATTGCAATACCTAGATTACGAGCTTCTTGTATGGCAATACGTTCTTTTCTTGGGTCTACTATAAACAATACGTCGGGAATTCTTTTCATGTTTTTGATACCACCTATGTTTTTGTCCAGCTTACCTTTTTCGTGAAGGAGCTTTGCTACTTCTTTTTTAGGTAAAACATCAAACGTACCGTTAATTTCCATTGCTTCCAGTTGTTTAAGTCTTTCAATACGAGTCTGCATAGTCTTAAAGTTAGTAAGCATACCACCCAACCAGCGCTCGTTTACATAATACATACCACATCTTTGGGCTTCTTCTTTAATAGAATCCTGAGCCTGCTTTTTTGTGCCGACAAAAAGAATTTCGCCGCCGTCCTTAATAATTTCGCAAACAGCCTTATAAGCCTCGTCTACCTTTTTAACGGTCTTTTGCAGGTCGATGATATAGATACCGTTTCTTTCGGCGAAAATATATTCCGCCATTTTAGGATTCCAGCGCCTTGTCTGGTGGCCGAAATGGACACCGGCTTCAAGTAATTGTTTCATAGAAATAACGCTCATAATATACCTCCTAGGTTTTTCCTCCATAACCCCTTGTATTTGCCCTAAACCGATAACGGCACCTATAGCAGCAGGTTATGTGTGTAGTTTTAAATTTCTACGGCAATGAGTATATCACAATAAATTACACGTTGCAAGCAAAAAAATACAAAATAACGCCCAAAATAACACCTAAAATAACCCTAGCAAAGTTAAGCGAAATTAAAATATTCTCGGATTTTCCTTATTTGATTGACTATAAGCATTTTTTATGATAAATTGTTTTTATCAGTGCTATTAAGAACAACTTTTTGAGGTGCGCTATGCTGAATTTAACGGGAAAAAACATAGCTTACATATTCAGAAGGGCTTTGAACCTAATAGACTATCGCTTGGTAGACCATGGTGAAAGAGTTGCTTATATAGTTTTAAAGATGCTTATAGAAAAGGGTGGCTATTCTGATAAAAAGCTTGCAGAAATATGTCTCCTTTGCTTGCTGCATGATATAGGCGCATTTAAAACAGAAAAAATCGACTCTCTTACCGACGCTGAAAACCTTTTTTCCTTTGAACTTAAGGAAACATTTGGCCATTCAGCTTACGGTTATCTTTTTCTTGAAAACTTTCATGTGTTAGGCGAATACTCAGACGCAATTCTTTATCATCATTTTACTTATGAAAAACTTATACATACGGATTGTGTAAACAAAGCTCTGGCAGCTAAAATATACTTGGCTGATAGGGCCGATATTTTATTTATAAAAAACCGGCTTATAATTAATGATGAATTATTTGCTGGGTTGAAAAATACGGTTTTTTCTGCTGAAGATGTGGAGCTTTTAATAAGAACCCAGCTTAACCACGATATAACAAATAACCTTAATAATGGCAAATATTTGACTGAGCTTTTTGGGTTTCTTGATGAAATCAGCTTTAGTTATGAGCATATGTTGGCTTTTATGAGATTATTAGCTTATTCAATAGATTTTCGTAGTAAATTTACCGTTATGCATACAATAACAACTGTTGGCTTAAGCGTTGAAATAGCTAGGCTTTTAGGGGTTTCCGGAGATTCCCTTAATAAAATACTGTTTGGCTCGCTGCTTCATGATATTGGAAAAATAGCAAGCTCTATAATGGTTTTGGAAAAAAATGAAAAGCTGGACGACTTTGAGTACAATATGATGAAGGATCATGTAGTTGCCAGCGAGAGGATAATCGAAGGTTTAATTAGCGACGACATAGTAAAAATTGCCGTCAGACATCATGAAAAGCTGGATGGAACCGGATATCCATATGGCCTTAAGTCTGATGATTTAAACGAAAACGAAAGAATCGTAGCTGTTGCGGATATATTAAGCGCTCTTGCCGGAAAGCGCAGCTATAAGGACTCTTTCCCTGAGGAAAAAATAAGGTCTATTTTGGAGGACATGGCTAATAGCGGAAAGTTATGTGTAAAGGTTGTTGGCGCCGTTCTTGACAATTATTCGTCTGTTATAAACAATGCAATGCTTTCATGTAAGGATGCACTTTTTCAGTACGAACAGCTTGAAGAAAGGTATATAAGCCTTGTTAATAGCGTAAAGTTTGTGGTGTAACCTAAAATTAAATAATATAAAGGCATGGTGATTATATGAACATAAAAGGGACAATGTCAGAAAAAAATGTTATGGCCGCCTTTGCCGGGGAATCCCAGGCACGCAATAGATATACATATTTTGCAAGGCAAGCCAGAGAAGAGGGCAACCTTTCTGCTGCCGAGCTTTTTGAAAAAATGGCGGACAATGAAAAGGAACATGCAAAAGTTTGGTTCAAAATATTAAACGGAGACATCAGTGATACTGCTTCAAACCTTGAGAGGGCTGCTAATGGCGAAAACATGGAGTGGCAGTCAATGTATCCAGCTTTTGCTGAAAAAGCAAGAGAAGAGGGCTTTGAAATGCTGGCTGCTATGTTCGACCGAATAGGCGCTATTGAAAACGATCATGCTAGAAGATTCCTTGAAGAGTTAATAAAAAGCAAAAATATGGATACTAATATGGATACTAAAGATGATTCCAGCTTAAACATCACGTTACAACAGGATAACAACGTTGTGAAGTATTGCTGTGTGTTTTGCGGAAACATTGAAGACAGCCCTTTGCAAACATGCTCCGTATGCGGAGCTACCGATTCGTTTGAAAAGATATAAGCTACTTGTACTCTAAGGAGATGGTTAAATGTACATTTGGAATTCAAATTTAGAAACAGGAAACGCAAATATTGACAACCAGCATAAGGAACTGATAAATGCATTAAATGAGCTTATAAAGGCGTGTATGCAGCTTAAAGGCGGAGAGAAGTTAACAGAAACAATGGATTTTCTTGTGGCTTATGTTAACCGTCATTTTGCCGACGAAGAAAGGCTTCAATTACAGAGCGGCTATCCGGAGTTTACCCGTCACAAAATGCTTCATGATCAATTTAAAAAAGACATAACACTTATGGCTAACGACATAAGAAAAAACCCCGGTAATACGGTACATCTTACAAAGCTGACAAACACTATCGGTGACTGGTTACTTAATCATATTAGGGTAGAGGATGTTTCTATTGCAAAACATATTACCCAACAAAACAACAAATAACGCCATGAGAAAAAGATCAGTGATATATTCACAGACTCTTAGTCTTAATCTTTTATCTGTGGAGTTTAAAATAATCGTTTCTAAAATGCGGTCAAATTTTTCAAAGGCAACAGCTTTGTCCATAAAAGCTTCCTCATACTCTTTCAGAGCATAGTATGAAAAAAATGGGCAATGTTTTCGAGTATTTCACCATCATAACGTAAATTACAGTATTTTGTGTCATCATCTTCTTCCATATATCTGATTCAGCCAATAATTTGACAATTTAAGCTTGTGAGAGCAGTGGATATCATTGCTCCCACAAGCTTTTTTATTTGACGATTGTTATAAAATTTGTTATATTCACATTAGGAGTGATGAATATGACTGCTGGTGAAGCATTAAAAGAAATACGCGCAAAACTTGGCATTACACAGGAGGAGTTGGCTCATTCTATTCATGTTACCTTTAACAGCGTTAATCGCTGGGAAAACAATAAATCCAACCCGAACAAAATGGCTAGAGCCTTATTAACCGGCTTTTGCGAAAAGAACGGGATTGACAAGGAATTGATTGAGGTTTTTAGTGTTCGCCATAAGAGCATTAACAGTAATGAGAAATAAGATTTGAAACTTTACATAGAAACCTATGGTTTATTTTAATATATTATCTAAGATGTTCAGTGTTATAGCAAACTTATGGGGTGAGAGTACATGTCAAAGGAATTCATTTTAGCAGATGATATTGAACTTATAAATCAAAAACTTGCCTCCTTTGAGGGTTATGACCTTGCACGGGACATATCGGTTCGGTTGGCCGCCCTTAATATTACCAAAAATGCATTTGCCAAACGTGTACATGTATCTCATACAGTTATTGCAAAGTGGCTATCCAAAGCCGCTAAGCCCCATGGCAAGGAACGGTTTAAGGAGCTAGGAATGGCTCTTGGAATGGACGAAGCGCAACTAAACGCCTTTTTATGCGCCAACTGTTATCCAAGATTGTATGCGAAAAATCCTTTGGATATGGTATGCCGGTTTGTGCTTTCTGGTTTTTCCGGCAGCGCCGAGATAATAACAAAGTATCGTAACGTATTAGAGCAATACGGCCTAAACGACTATATACTCAAAGCGGAGCCGGCCAATATTGCCACCATAGCTTTAAGCATGGATTTTTCCAATGTGAAATCCGTCACAAGTTTTGAACAATGGCTGTTAGCAAACGATAAACATTTCAGGGCGTTTGACAAGGCATACATACCCAATGAAGAGCTCATTCGTCTTATTCTTCTTTACATCGGCGAGCAAAGCATCAATGAAATGTATATCGCCGGGGAATTGCCCATAACTATAAGAAATCTACTTTATACATTTATCGCCGAAAATGAAGTCGCCGTAAGAGGATTAAGAGCCAAACTGATTGTATTCGGGTTATACGAAAATATGACAGAAGACGAAATCGACATGATGCTGGATATTGCTAAGCTAAATAGAATTTCAGAGCCTGTTACTCGTGTTGATAATGCGCTATTAACGGCGTTGCGTTGTGCCCATGAGCGGTATCCATATTTTGAGTTTAATAACGCCAGGCGCATATTAAAAAACCTAAATGAAAATGACCCCATTTATCCTTTCTATAAAGAAAAAGAACGCTGTGCCAAAGATTGCGTCAAGTATTATGAATCCGACGGCCGTAAAAGCGAGCTTGAACGGCTGTTCGAGGAAACCTACACAGATTATGCCGACAGCGGAATCCTACATTACATCTCAGATATTTTCTTATGCTTAAACAACGACAAAACCCTGTCCGAAGCTGAAACAAAGGAATACATGTCTCTCATGAAGATTTATATTGCCCCCACATAAAAATCATAGATAGAAATTTGTGATAATGTAATGTAGACTTACAAACTCAATGTAAGGAGGAATGCTTGAATGCCTGGTAAAATTACTTTAGAAGTAACAAAAGGAACGCTTTCGGGGAAGACTTTTGATTTTGAAGAAAAGACACGTATCTTCATCGGAAGGCAGGATGATTGTGGCATTGTAGTGCCTGAGAACACAGTATCCCGCTACCATTGCGTGCTTGAAATAACGCCGCCAGATATAAAATTGCAGGACTTTGGAAGCCTTAACGGCACTTTCTTAAATGGTGAAAAAATTGGCCAGCGTGAGCGCAACCAGTCGTTGGAGGACGCTAAACACGAAACCCATGAGGAATATGCCCTTAATAACGGCGATGTTTTGGGCTTAGGCTCGAAATGTGAATTTAAAATTTCTGTTGAGGCGGCAGAAACCTGTGGCATATGCGGGGCAGAACTGCCGGCTGGTTATAAGGATAACGAAACGATGCCAGAAGATGCGCCGCCCCTTAGGTTAAGTAAGAATGGCGAACGCATTTGCGAGGACTGTTACGTTAAAAACGAGCAGGAGCGCCTTAAAAAGGAGCT
>CAZEYG010000100.1:0-7003 GCA_964516575.1 uncultured Defluviitaleaceae bacterium | reverse complement strand
AGCGGCTAATTACCGAAAGAGCCAGGATGCTTTAACAATCAAAAGCAATCTAAAGCAGATTGCAATTAGCCTTAGAGAGCAGTTTAAACGGCTGGACGATTTTGCTTCCACATTCCCACTGGATTTGGCAGAGGACGGATCAACCCAGCTTATCAAGGAAAACAACACGCAAATCCCCAAAGAACTGCAAGTGTACTTTAAAGCTAACACTGACATTGCCGGATTAACAGTCTACACAAAAGACAAAGAGTTGATTCATCTTCGCAACCCATACAGCCCATATAACTTTTATTCTTATTCGGACTTTGAAGCTTTTCAAATACTGCTTGAAATGCAAAGCACAAAGACGGATATGCGGCTAAGGAGAAAAAACGTTAATCTTGTGGGCGAATATTTACAGTTTATAAAGATAATAAGCGGAAGCGCCGGAGACACTCTGATTATAATTGATAAAAACACCGGGCCCATAAAAAACGACATGCAGGAAACAAACCTGCCAAAGCAGGGTAATCTTATTTTGTTGAACAATATAAACGACGTTTTATTGAGCGCTAAAGCAGATTATTCAGGCCGTGTGGACATGTTGATTCTGAATGCTATGATTCAGCCGTCTGGGTATTTGAAAAACGTGCGGATAAACAGCGAGGAACAGCACATTTTTTACGAAAGAACTGCTTTGTACGGCTGCAATATTATGTTTGTTGTCCCAGATTCTTATTTTAGCCGTGCGGATACTAACCTACTGTCGTTTTTGGCAGGAGTGTTTGTCATAGGCCTGGTCTTTATATTTGCTATTATGCTAGTGCAGCAAAGATTTGTTCTTATTCCTGTATCCTGCATGGAAGAAAGAATCTCCTATCTGGCACAGAACCGTCTCCATTACAAAACAGAAAGCGTTGATGTATTAGATAAAGCGCTATCCACTGTTGGGGATAATTTGTCCATAGTTTCTGAAAAGCTAGACAGCCTGACGAAAAGCGAAATCTCGTCACGCACTTTGTTGAAGCAGGCGGAACTGGACGCACTGCAAAGCCAAATAAGTCCCCATTTTTTGTACAATACACTGGAAACAATACGAGGCCATGCACTGACTATCGGGGCAGTTGAAATAGAGCGGATGACCAAGGCGCTATCGGAGCTTTTCAGGTACAGCATAGTTAACATGGGCAGCAAGGTAAGCTTGCATGAAGAGCTTAAAAACGTGGATAACTACCTGTCAATCCAGCATTACCGTTTTGGCGACAGATTTTCAATCTTCCGTGAGGTAGATGAGGACACATTGAATCTGCGTGTTACCAAGCTATTAATTCAGCCTTTGGTGGAAAACGCCTTTCAGCATGGATTGGAACGGAAGGTTGGCAGCGGAAGCATTACTATCCGGGCATACATGACAGAATACAGGCTGATTATTCAGGTGGAGGACGACGGAATAGGTATCACGGAAGAAAAACGCAGGCAGCTAAACGAGTACCTTAAAAACGAAGAGCTGATTCAACTGGATCAAAGAAATAAAATAGGGCTAAGCAATGTTAATGAGCGCATAAAGCTGAACTACGGCAAGGAGTACGGTATCAAGCTATATGGAGCGGCTGACAAAGGTACGCTGGTAGAGGTGGAGCTACCTCTGCAGCAATACGAATGATTAATTAAAGGAGCGGCATACGATGAAAGATATAATCAAAAGAAGAAAACTCCTTTCTATACTCATGTGCATAATTATTCTGCTATCATTCTTACCCTCTTGCCAGCAAAGCTATGAATCGGCTGCCCAGTTTCAGGAGCTTGAAATAGAAAGAGAACAGAAAGAGGACTCGACAAGCAGCCTGAACCGTGACGAGGTGTACTATACAGTAGGAATGCATATCAATGTTCCTTACTGGCAGATGCACAAGCGGGGCTTAGAAGCGGCCGCCAACGACCTTGGGGTTCGCTGGGTTTTCACCGGCGAAACAGGAAACGACGCCGCCAAGCAAATGGATATATTTAATCAAGTTCTGGAAAAACGCCCATCAGGAATTCTGTTATCTCCAATAAACCCAGATGCAATGACACCACACATAGACAGGGCAATCGAAATGGGCATTCCTGTTATATGTATAGATACTGATGCACCGGACAGCAAGCGGTTGTGTTATATCGGGGCGGACAATTACAATTCCGGCTGGACAGCGGCAGACATTCTGGCCAAATCAATCGGCCAGCAGGGTGATGTAGGCGTTCTTTGTATACCCGGCATTTACAGCATTGACCAGCGGATTGATGGGTTCAAAGCCTGTATTGAACAAAACTACCCAAATATAAACATTGTCTCCGTGCAAAACGACGAAGGGGATCCGGCAAAGGCCTCGGCTATCGTAAGCCAAATGCTGCAAGCGTTCCCCACTCTAAAGGGCATATACGGCGGGGATTCTATAAGCGGGGTAGGAGCGGCAGCGGCTTTGCGTGAATTAAACAAGATTGGAGACATCAAGATTGTTTGCATGGATAGGGATGTGGCCACTCTTGAACTCGTTGAGAATAATGTGATTGAGGCCACTATGGTGCAGCGGACATACACCATGTCTTACTACGGCACCAAGTTTTTGTACGACTATGTCCACGGGAAAGTAGCAGACGGTATTGAAAACGCAAACCCTCTTCCCCAATTAGTAGACACCGGGTTTTTCATTGTAGACCAAAGCACTGTCGCAAATTTTAGATAATCAGGGCAAAGCTATGAAATATGAAAAGTTACATTTGGATAATGTGAGCAAATCGGTATGCGGCAAAAGGATGCTTGAACATATAAGTCTTGACGTGTATAAAGGCGAGCTTCATATGGTTATCGGGGACTCTGGTTTGGCTAACACAACACTGGCCTCACTGATTACCGGCCAAGCAGTGGCAGATTCCGGCAAGCTGTATTTTAACGGCAAGGCATACAATAATGTTTCCATCAGGCAGGCTGTGCTGATGGGAATCCGCTTAATGGGGTCAGCCAGCTGCCTTGTGAACGATTTAAGCGTCAAGGACAATATCCTGCTGGGTAAAGAGCCGGTTACGGTGGGGTGCTTTGTCTTAGATAAGCAAGCGGAAAAACATCTGGAAAGCCTTTTTTCACGCTTGGGCTTGGAGATAGAATTATCTGCAAGGGCTACCAAATTAAGGTTTGCCGAACGACGGCTTGTGGAAATGGTAAAGCTATGGTACGCAAGATGCGAATTAATTGTGCTGGACAATATTGGCATTGAACGCTTTACTCCAGAGGAAACGGCAATATTCAACCGCCTAATCGAAAACATAAAAGATGAGGGCGGCTCGTTGCTGCTCCTTTCGGATAAGTTAAATGATGCGGCAGCCACGGCGAATATGTTTTCATACTTAAAAGACGGAATGATAGAATACAAGTCAAGCACCGCCCCAAAAGGCTGGCTCTTGGAAGAGAGAAAGGAAGTGTACTCTACTGTAGGGAATGCCTATGCTTCAGGGCAGTGCGTACTGCATGTTCAGAATATGTGTACATCTAAGCTCAAAGACATAACATTTAGCGTAAACGAAGGCGAGATTGTTGGGATAACAAGCACAGAGGAATCGGACTGTCTTGAGATGGCACATGCCCTTTGCGGCAAGGGGTTGCTAACAATATTAGGCAGGGAAGCCCACAGATATATAATACCCGGGTTTGAAATGTCGGATATAGTTACGCTGCCATTGCTTAGCAAGGTAAGTAGTAGTTCATTTCTAATCAATAAAAAGGCGCAGCAAATATTAACAGAAAAGTGCCTTAAAGCCGCAGATGTTCCACAGGAATTACTCGAGAATTTGCCCGAAAATCTGCAGAGCCATGAAATCATTCGTATACTGCTTGCCCGGTGTGAGTGGATAAAGCCTAAGGTAATAGTGTGCCATGAAATAACCTACGGCATGACACACAATCAAAAGCAGAGTATTTACAAAATAATTAAAGAAATGGCTGCAAAGGGTCATGCATTTATCCTTATTTCAGTTAAAAAAGAAGATGTATTACCCACTGCAGGGGTAACTTTGGAAGTCCGTTAGGGGGATTGTAACTTGCCGATAGATCACACAAAAACCTTCACAGAAATCAAGGACCTTATTAAATCCCATACGGTTGCCAGCGTTTTTTTCCTTCTGGCGGTTTTAATGACTGTGCTATCAGTTGTGTTGGGCGGCTATGGATTGCAGTTTTTATGGCGGTCTTGGGCTTTTGTGGGGATTTTAGTAATAGGAGAAAATATTGTGCTAAGTACCGGCGGCATAGATTTGTCTATCCAGGCTGTGTATGTTTTTTCCGGCCTTTTCTGCTCGATAATTGTAAACCAATGGGAAGTAGCTACACCAGTTGCAGTTGCTGTGGGCTTGGTGCTATCTGCCGGGTTAGGCTTTGTTAACGGGTTCATAATCACCCGGTTTGAGCTGTCACCATATCTTGCAACCATTGGAACCCTCGGCATAATAAACGGAATATGCAAGCTACTTTCGGCCATGTATCCGATTTTGTATCTGCCTACGAATTTTACTCTTCTTGGGCAGGGGCAGGTTTGGGGCATTCCAATACCGTTTGTCATATGGATAGTATTGCTTTTGGCCTATCATATCTTGTTCAGCAAGTCCATGCTAGGGCGGTACATTTCGGCAGTGGGCAGCAACGAATGGGCGGCGCAGATGTCCGGTATACCAATCAACACCGTAAAAATCACAGCCTATACACTATGCAGCTTATTGGTGGGATTATCCGGGATTCTGGAGGTTTCGAGGGTTGGGTTTTCATGGCCTTCAACTCAGCCAATGCTGATGTTAGGGATTATTGCAGCAGCCATGGCCGGAATGAACGGAATAAAAAGCAGCAAGTGGAAGGTGTTAGGGGTTGTACTTGGGACGATTCTTATTACAAGCATGGAGCAATGCCTTGCGCTATTTCAGCTATTGGCCTGGGAGGATGCATTCATGGGTTGTGCGATTTTATTCATTGTTTTTTTCGGCAGGCGGCGATTAAAAATATAAGCATATTATCTACAGAAAGGAAGAATATGTATGATTACCCTTCTTTCAGACAGATTGCGGGTTGAAATATCAGAACCCAACGAATGCCCAAACAATGGCTCTCGGTTTGACCGATCGGGGTTTATTTCCAATGTTGTCCTTGACGGAGCAATCCATTTTGGCGCAAATGAACCCAAAAACCTTTGGCACCCTTCTACCGGTGGGCGGGGGTTTTGCAGCGAATATTTAGCAGATTACAGCGCAGAAGCTTCTAATGGAGACTTCTATCCTAAGTTTGGTGTTGGCTTAATTCCCAAGGGTGACGAAGAGCAGTTTGTATTCCATAAACGATATGAAAACATTCAGGAATTCCCGGTACATATTGCAAAGAGCGATAATTCTGCCGTGTTTACAGCAGAGCCTATACCTTGCCTTGGGTACGCTATGCGTGCTAAAAAGACCGTTACGGTTTTGTCTAACTCACTTATCATTGAAACCGAGGCTGTAAACACCGGTGATAAAACCATAAACATAAGCGAATACTGCCACAACTTTATTAGCGTCGACGGCATGGCAATCAGCCCGGATTATCGTCTTGATTTTCCTTCACTTATGGATTTTGGCTTAGGACAAATGCTAGATATAGCCGGTACGCCATGTAACTTTAAAGGGAACGGAAGAGGTGTTACGTTTTTAGATTGCCAACGGGGAGTTGCTCATATCCGGCTTGAGCCTTCTGATATTAAGGGCGATGTGCCCTTTACATGGCGGCTAAGTAATGACGGCGCAAAGGCCTTTGTAGAAGTGCAGGAGCATTTTCTTCCAGACAGTATAGAGGTGTGGTCAATTGACCATATTATTTCTCCCGAGGTGTTTCACAAGTTTTCAATAAAGCCGGGCGAATCCCACTGCTGGAAACGCAGCTGGCTGTTTGATGTATATTGATAATCTATCTAATACCCGTTACAAGCGGGAATGTAAAGGAGTGTATGTATATGAGCAAAAAAGCATTAGTAACCGGCGGCAGCCGCGGTATCGGCAAAGGGATTGTTTTGGCGCTGGCCGCTGAGGGATACGATGTAGCAATATCCTATGCCAGAAAGGCAGACGAAGCAGAGGTGCTTGCAAAGCAGGTTAAGGAAGGATACGGCAGGGAATGCTACTGTTTCCAGGCCGCATTAGACATACAGGGTACAAGCCATGAACTGTTTGAAAAGGCTGTAAGCGCACTGGGCGGCCTTGACTTATTGGTAAACAACGCAGGCCAAACCATATGCGAGCCTATATTCGGCGTTACGGATGAGGGTATGGATCACCTGATTAACTTAGACTTTCGCAGCTTTATAATGATGATGAGAGATGCCACAAAGTATATGATAAAACATAAAATCAAGGGAAGCATAGTCAACATTACTTCTTCAAGAGGGGAACGAGCATATCCCGAGTGCGGTGTGTATTGCGGCCTAAAGGCAGCTCTGAACCACGCCATTAAGGCGTTTGCGCTGGATGTTTCCAGCTATGGCATTCGTATCAACAATGTTGCCCCGGGAGCAACACGTATCCGCACAAAGGAAGAACTCTTTGCTATGCCAAAGGGCGAAAACACCGACTATTTCTGGAGAGACGAGTTTGCCGACAAATCAAAGCCTATCGGGGCGGATTTTTGGGACGAACTTGGCGAGGCTATCCCCCTTGGCCGTGCCGGTCTGCCGGAGGACATAGCTAACGCAGTGGTATTCCTTTCTTCCGAAAAAGCGTCTTACATAACCGGCATTACCCTTAGGGTTGACGGCGGCTTGATTATCCCCGGAATGCCGGAAGGCTTTGCCGGGCAAGGCGGCCTTGCGTCCGGCGGTTGGGGTCGCCCGGAGCTTGTGGAGCTTTAATAGGCGAACAATGGAGGAATGGCTATGAAAAAAGAACTGTTCTATGTGGGTACTTACGCCGAACCAAACAATGAAGGGATATTCTTGTATGAAGCCGACTTTGAAAACCATACGTTTACAAGGCTCGCTTCCTG
>CAZEYG010000099.1:0-7025 GCA_964516575.1 uncultured Defluviitaleaceae bacterium | reverse complement strand
ACCTGACATAATTATCCGCTCCTTTTTTAGTATCATATTACCATAAGCTACTATAAAAAAAATCAAAAAACTGTGTCAAATGACACAGTTAATATAAAATTGTCAGGTTATACTTTTGTTGTAGATTTCAAATATTCCGTAATAGCGCTTATGCTCGGGCAGCAAAGAATACGGCTTTTCTTATGCAACAGCTTTAATTTCCTTAGCTTTACAATAGCCTTTGTAACGGCTTCCCGGCGTATACCAAGCATTTCTCCTATCTCCTGGTCTGTTATGGCGTTACTTAAAGCGATTCCGCTTTCGCATTTGCCGGAATAAGAGCATTGTTTGTCGGCGTTTTGGGAGTAGGGGCACGGTTTTCCAAAAACATCAAAGAAGCTTAAAATAAGCGCTATAAACCTATGCTCAACGTCCATAAGAGATAAGTATTCGACTTGAAAGGTTAAAAGCCGGATTTTACGCCCTAAGGAGGCAAACAGGTAAAATATAAACCGTGGGTTTTCTATAAACAGCCGGGTAACATGTTCTTTGCTTAATGCTATAACATAAGAATCCATAAGAGCCGTAGCGGAGGAAAAGGTTGGAGAGCAGTCAAAAAAAGCCGTCTCGGCAAAAAACGAGCCTGGTTCGTGGATGGCTAGAGTTTTTTCCTGGCCGTCATCATTTGATATAAAAACCTTGATTCTGCCTTCGACTAAAAAGTAAAGATGAGTTATCAAATCGTTTTGGTGGTAAATATAACTGCCTTTTGAAAACCTTCGTTTTAGGCTTTCATATTTATTTAAAGTATCAAACACGGCAAAATCATCTACGACCCAAGGAGATTGGTTATTCAGCTGTATCACCCCGTTTCTTAGCAAATACAATCAACTTATTTTATTATATAAAATATTAAATTACAAGGGGGAATAAAAGTGGAAGGTATGAAAGAGATACGTATACATGGCAGAGGCGGCCAAGGCGCCGTTACAACCTCTGAAATCATTGTATATGCAGCAGTAGAGGACGATAAGTATGCGGCCTGCTTTCCTTATTTCGGGTTTGAAAAAAAGGGCGGGCCGGTAAGTGCTTTTGTCCGTATAGACAATTCAAAAATCAGAGAAAAAAATCAAGTGTATAACCCGAATTGTATAATGGTTATTGACCCAACGCTTTTAAACGGGGTTGATGTGTTTTTAGGGGCAAAGGAAGGCGCTACGCTGGTAATAAACGCAAAGTCCGTTGAGGACATTGAAATACCACCTTCGATTAAAAAAATTGCGTATATTGACGCCAACAAGGCTGCTATGGATATTTTCGGAAGGCTCTTACCAAACACTATCGTGCTGGGCGCTTTTGTAAAAGCTACCGGTTGGGTGCCTATAGAAAAGGTTACTGAGCGTACCAAACAAATATGGGGCGATAAGAACGTTACCGCTGTTGAATACGGTTATGAAAACGTTACAATTATAGAAAGGTAAGGCGATAAATATGACAAAAACTGATTTTATTTGCGCCATAGGTAAGGGGCTTAATATTATAAACACAGGGGACTGGAAGGTTTATCCTCCTGTTATCGACAAGGCAAAATGCAAGTCTTGCGGCTTATGTTTGCTTTATTGCCCTACAAATTCAGTTCGCTTTGACGGCGGTTATCATATAGACCTTGAATTCTGCAAGGGATGCGGCGTTTGTATTAATGAATGCCCGGCAAAAGCGATTTATTTTGAAAAGGGGGAATAACCATGGGCACAAGAAGAATACTAGACGGAAACCACGCGGCGGCCATAGGGGCGCTTTTAGCAAGACCCGATGTTGTAGCCGCTTATCCTATAACACCACAAACACCACTTGTTCAATATTTCAGCCAATACGTAGCCGACGGCGTTATGGATTCGTCAATAGTCGAGCCGGAATCGGAGCATTCAGCTATGAGCGTTTTAGAGGGCGCTTCTCTTGCCGGAGCAAGAACCTTTACGGCAACGTCGTCTCAAGGCCTTGCGCTTATGTATGAGCCTTATTTCAGAGCCTCAACAATGCGCCTGCCTATCGTAATGGATATTGTTAACCGTGAAATGATTTCGCCCCAGTCAGTTTGGGGAGGCCCACAGGATTCACTTACGCTTAGAGACGCCGGTTGGATTCAAATTTACGTTGAGGACAATCAGGAAATACTTGATATGACTATTCAAGCCTTTAAAATCGCCGAGCACAAGGACGTGCTTCTGCCCATAAACATTTGTTACGACGGGTTTTATCTTTCCCATATGACAGAAGGGGTTATTGTACCGGAGCAAAAGGAGGTAGACGCTTTCCTGCCGCCCTATAAGCCGGAGCATGTTAAGCTGGACCCAGAATGTCCAATGGCCGTTGACCCCCTTACCCCCGGCAATTATCTGCAATATTACCGTGAGCTGCATATGCAGGCTATGGATGATGCCCGCCGGGTTATTTGTGAGGTAAATGATGAGTTTGCAAAGCTTTTTGGCAGAGATTATTTCGGCCTTGTAGAGCCCTATAGAATGGACGACGCCGAATACGTTTTAGTCACTTTAGGTTCACTTACAGGTTCTGCCCGTGTAGCTGTAGATTTAGCGAGAGAAAAGGGTGTTAAAGCCGGGCTTATAAAAATCCGCTCCTTACGTCCGTTCCCAAAAGACGAGGTAAGGTCACTTTTAGACGGCCGAAAGGCTATTGGTGTTGTTGACAGAAACGTAAGCTTTGGTTGGCATACAGGTATCGTTTATCAGGAGATTATGTCCGCAATAAGTTGTCTTTCGCCTATTCCGGCTGTTCCTTTTGTGGGTGGTCTTGGAGGAGAGGACTTAACAACCGAACTAATCAGCGACGCTCTTGAGCTGGTTGTTAAGGCAGGTCAAAGGGGACAGCTTTTAAACGAAACCGTTTGGTTGATTAATAATAAGGGGAGATAGATTATGAGTATAGCGGAAAGAATGTCAAAGCTTGAAGACATGGTTGGGCCCGGAGTTACCGCTTGTCTTGGCTGCAACGCAGAGCTTTCTATGAGAACAGCCCTTAAAATATTAGGGCCTAATACAATTGTTGCAATACCGCCGGGTTGTATGGGTGGTGTTCAAAGCGTTGGCTGGGCGGACAAAAGCGGCATGAAGATACCAGTGTTTTTCCCGCTGCTTGATAATTCGGCTTCTATGCTTTCCGGCATAAAAAAATATTATGAGCGTATCGGCCGTGACGTTAATGTTGTTGCTTTTGCGGGGGACGGAGCTTCTGTTGACGCCGGATTTCAAGCGCTTTCGGCAACGGCCGAACGAGGGGACAACATCATATATATTTGCTACGATAACGAAGGTTATATGAACACAGGTTTCCAGCGCAGCAGCTCAACCTCCCTTGGCTCATGGACGTCAACCACACCTGTTGGAACCAGCCTAAAGGGTAAATCCTCTCATAAAAAGGATATGCCTATGATTATGGCTATGCATGATATTCCTTATATGGCTACGTGCTCGCCCGCTTATATGCCTGACTTTATTAAGAAAATCGAAAAGGCGGCGGCTGTTAAAAACGGTTTGGCTTACATACACATTTATAATTCATGTGCAACTGGTTGGGGATACCCTGTAGAAAAATCCATTGAAATATGCAGAAAATCTGTAACGTCAAGGTTTTGCCCGATTTATGAATACGAAAACGGCAATTTTAAAATCACAGTGGACGTTAAGAATCCTACGCCTCTTAGGGATTTTCTGTCGTCGATGAAGAAGTTTAAACATCTTTCAGAGGAGCAAATAGTTGACCTTGAGCAATATGTTGAAAAGAAATGGGATAATTTAGTTAAACTTTGTAATTCATAGTTAAATATGGTTTGCCTATATAAAGAGTTGCCAGCCGCAAGGGTTGGGCGGCTCTTTTGTTGTAAAAAATAAAAAAGGCTTAGAGAAACTCCTCCAGCCGCTCAGGTTCATTAACAACAAAATAACCGTCTTGCTTTGAGATAAAACCTTCCTCTGTAAGCCTGAGAATTATGTTTGAAACGGAAACCCGTGAAAGCCCCGTAAGATTGGCCATTTCCTGATGGGTAAACCTTATTTGTATACGAACCTTATTATCGGGCATCGTTTCCCCATGTTGCATAACAAGGTGATATAAGGCGTTACATACTCTGTATGTGGAGTCATTAAAAGACAACTGCTTTATTTCTGAAGCTAAAAGGCGCAGCTTTCGCGCCATAATACCAAGCACTGTTCTCAGGAATTGTGGATTTTTTGACAATTCCTCCATAAATTGCCCGCTGGGTACGGCATAAAGCTTACAGTCCGTGACGGCAGTTGCGCTGCATATGTTCGGCAGCCCATCAATAGGAGACAACTCCCCGAAAATTATTCCGTCCTGGGCTACAAAAAGCGTACGTATATCTCCGTCGGGGCTGTAAACATCCAGGCGTACGCGGCCGCTTTTAATCAAATACACGTTTTCCGGCTTGTCGTTTTGACGGTAAATAACCGTGCCCTTTTTATAAAAACGGGGACTAAATTCCTTTGTGACTACGCTCCAATCTGCCTCAGGCATTTTAATCCATGGAGATACGGTATCACTTGTAATATTTGACACTATCAAATTCCTCTCCAAAATGTAATCTGGTTGACAGAAATTTTTGTGCAACTTTTATATAATATATCATAAGTTTTAAATAATGTTATAAATAATATTCTAAGAAAGGACGGTAACAACATGGATTCTTATGGTTTCATCGAGACAAAAGGTTTTGTGGGCAGTGTAGAGGCCGCCGACGCAATGGTTAAAGCGGCCAACGTAAAATTTGTCGGCCAACAGGAAATTGGCGGCGGTTATGTAACAGTAATTATATCAGGCGATGTAGGGGCTGTCAAGGCGGCGGTAGACGCCGGCGCAGAAGCCGCCGGAAAAGTCGGCGAGTTAGTAAGCGAGCATGTTATTCCCCGCCCATCAGCAGGGCTTTTGGAAATGTTTTTGGGCGTAGAGTCCGATAATTAATTAACCGGGTCAGGAGGCTCTTAGATGAAAAAGATAATAACTGCCGCTGATGTTAGCGCGGCTTTATCCAGGGGCGAAGCAGAGGTTATAATTCCCCGTAATAGTATTATTACCGCTATGGCTCGTGAAGCGGCAGACAAAAAAAGCATTAAATTTGTTTATGCCGATGAATACGTCTCTAATAATCAAGCACAAAATACCCCGGTTAACAACGCTGTTTTACCCCAAGCTTTAGCGCCGCAGAAGCAAATGATGCGAATTCCAAAGGACACAGTCGTTAAGCCGCTTCCTTATCGTGGGCTTATAAGTGATCAAGAGATTGACCGCTGGCGTGAGGAATTCCCGATTCTTAAAAACGTAGCTCATTTGGGCAATTGCTCTCAAAGCGCTCAGTCTAAACGTGTGCTTCGGGCTATTCAAGATTATTTAGACAACTGGGGCGGCGTAGGTATGGATTGGGACACCTGGTGCGCTCAGGTTGTTGAGGCTAAGGCCGAGTTTGCGAAGTTAATCGGCGCCGAACCTGATGAGATTGCCGTTGCGTCATCAGTTTCAGACCTTGTAAGCTCAATCGCTAACGCACTGGATTATACCGGGGTAAGGAACAAGGTTGTTGTTACCGACGCAGAGTTCCCAACCGTCGACCATATTTGGCTGGCTAACCAACGAAACGGCGCAAAGGTAGATTTTATTTCCGTTAACGAGGATTATTGTATCGACATAAGCGAATACGAGCGCTACATAGACGAAAAAACTCTTATTACCTCAATAACACAGGTTTACTACTTAAATGGCTTTAAGCAGGACATAAAGCGGATAGCAGAAATCGCCCATTCAAAGGGATCTCTTGTTTTGGTAGACGCTTATCAGTCCCTTGGAACCGACCCTGTAGACGTAAAAGCTATGAACATAGACATATTCACCTCCGGCTGTTTAAAATATTTGTTCGGTACACCAGGTATTGCGTTTATGTACGTCAACAAAAACCTTATCCAGCATTTAAAGCCGACGGTTACAGGCTGGTTCGCTCAAGACAACCCGTTTTTATTCCAAACCCGTTATCTCGATTGGGCAAGCACAGCAAGCCGCTTCGATACAGGTACTCCTCCTGTTTTAACGTCCTATATCGCTAAAGCAGGTTTATCCATTGTAAACGAGGTTGACCCGTTGCGTATTAAGGACAGAATAGACATGTTAAGCGCACATTGCCTTGAAGGTGTGTTAAAACGAGGCCTGTCAACAATAAGCCCCCTTGACGTCAGCATAAAAGGCGGAACAACCGCTATCGTTTGCGGCCATAAGGTTGACAGCCATACTATGGAGGCTTTGTTAAGACAACGTGGCGTTATCGGCTCCGGCCGGGGTGATGTAATACGTCTTGCTCCTCATTTTTACTCTAAGCCAGAAGAAATTGATTATGCGCTTGATTGTATTTCCGATATTTTGTCACGGAGGTAGATTATGTACATATGCAAAGTTAAAGGCAAATGCGTGGCTACGGTTAAAAACCGGGAGCTTGACGGCCACGGGCTTGTTACCGTCCAGCCCCTTAATGAAAAAGGCAAGCCTTGCGGAAGCCTTATGGTTGCGGCGGATATGCACGGATGCAGCGTAGGGGATACCGTTCTTGTTACTACGGGAAGTGGCGCGCGTCTTGCTCTTAAATCGCCTAATTCCCCCGTTGACCTTGCTATTGTAGGTATTGTTGATTCGTGTGATTTTGAATAGTTTATATAGAAAATAGAAAAGGGGAGTCTTATGAAATCTATAGGATTTATTGAAACAAAAGGGCTTGTAGCCGCTATTGAGGCCGCCGACGCTATGGTTAAAGCGGCAAACGTTGAGCTTGTGGCTTGTAAAAAAATAGGCGCTGGCCTTGTTACGGTTGTTATCGAGGGTGATGTAGGGGCTGTTAAGGCCGCCGTAGACGCCGGAGCAACAGCCGCCCAAAAAATCGGCGAGGTTGTAAGTCTACATCTTATCGCAAGGCCAAATACCGAGCTTGAGCAGATGTATAAATAGATTTGTTGCAAATTGATTTGTTACAAATT
>CAZEYG010000098.1:0-7067 GCA_964516575.1 uncultured Defluviitaleaceae bacterium | reverse complement strand
TATAATTTAGAATATAAAAAGCAATCATAATTTTTAAGGAGGGAAACTTATGAAATTAAACAAAATTGGCTCAAAAATTACAACATGTTTGGTAATTTCTTCAATTATATTTTCAACAATGCTTTCTGGCTGCGGCGCTAAACCGAAGGAATCTCAGCCGTCATCTTCGACAAATGGTTCATCAGCCGACGGTGGGGTCGTTAAGCTGCGTATTTACGCTCAATATGCTGATGATGATACAAAGCTGCCTTATGATTATGCTATTGCGGAGCTTAAAAAGGAAATGCCAAATGTGGAATTGGAGTTAGATATTCAGGCTCAGGACGACGGCCAAAAGCTAAAGACATACGCTGCAACCGGCAATATGCCTGACATTTTCCAGGCCGGACTCGACCAAATTAATACCTTCATTAAGTCAAACAATATAGCTGTGTTAAACGAATATTCCGATAAGTTCGGTTTTACGGATAAGGTGCCTGAAGGCAATAGAAATATTCTTTATCATCCGGATGGTAATATATACGCCTTTCCATACGCCGGTCATGAAATGACTCTTTTATACGTAAACAAAGAGCTGTTTGAAAAACATAATGTTAAAATTCCCGAAACCTACGATGAGCTTTTAACCGCTGTTGAAAAGTTTAATGAAGCAGGTGTTACGCCTCTTTCTATATTCGCTAAGGAAAAATGGCCATGCGTAGCTCTTTATGATTTGATTGCAACACGGTTTGTTCCCTCTGGCGTTAAAGGCCTTGATACAGGCGAAACAAAAGCAACAGATGAGGGCTACATGGAAGCGGCAAGACGCCTTGAAGAGCTTATTTCAAAAGGCCTTGTGCAAAAAGGCGCTACAAACATGAACTACGACCAGGCTCGCTCAATGTTTTATACAGGTGGAGCGGCTATGTTTATAAACGGTCAGTGGGAAATTGAAGATTCTACAGAATCATTAGGTGATAGCGTAGATTGGATTCCTTTCCCGGCCGTGTCTGCCGACAAAGTTGAAGGGTCAAGGTATGCCTTTTCAGGCAGCGGCAACGTAGGAGGATATGCGGTTTCACCTTCTACAAAGGATGTTGAGCTTGCAGCAAAGGTTGCGGCGTTTATGTCTGAAAAATTTGCCGAATTTAAGTACACACAAAGAGGAAATCCTATCGTTGCAACAACTGTAGATAAGCCGATTGAAAAAGAATATCCTCCTATGATGAATAAGCTGTCCGAATATTTACCTAAAATTACATCTACTTCAGTTTTTACTTGGGGAATCGGTAACGCTAACCTTAAGGTCACTCTTGAGGACGAATGCCAAAGAATTATTGCAGGCAACTATTCGGCAGAGGACTTTATTAAAGCTATAGAAAAGGCTCAAAATAAATAACACTGTTAAAAATGCTTTTTGCTGAGACGCCCGATGTCTCGGCAAAAAGCATTATACAAATATCCATAGAAGGAGGTTTCTGCTTTGGAACGGTATCTTAACGATAAGAAAGCAATTGCTGTTTTTATACTTCCGGCGTTTATATTGTTTACCGTTATGGTTATCTATCCTGTAACGCAAATATTTGTTAAAAGCCTGTATATTTGGGATGGGGTTTCGGCGCCAGAGTTTAATGGGCTTAATAATTTTATTGAGCTGTTTCAAGATAAAATATTTTATATATCAATTAAAAACGGATTGATTTTTGCTATATTGCAGACGGTGTTTCAAGTAACTGTTGGCACGCTTTTAGCCTTGGCCGTTATGGATATAGACACAAAATGCAAACGTTTTCTACGTATATCTTATTTCATACCGGTTGTTCTTTCAATAACCGTTGTATGCCAGCTTTGGCTTTCTATTTTAAACCCGGAAACAGGGCTTTTAAATATGGCTCTTAGAACCCTAGGGTTAGACTATCAGCAGGAATGGTTATCAAATGAAAAAACTGCAATTTACGCCGTAATATTTACAAATTCGTGGCAATACGCCGGTTACCATTTTATATTACTTCTGACAGCAGCAAAATCCATACCTGAATATTACTTTGAAGCGGCTACTATAGACGGATGTGCAAGTTGGAAGGCTCACAGGCATATTACTATACCGTTAATGGCCGAAAGTTACAAGTTTTGTGTAGTTCTTGCTGTTACAGGGGGGTTAAACGCCTTTGCTAACATTTATATTATGACAGGCGGTGGGCCGGGAAATGCAACTTATTCGCTTACATATTTAATGAACCGGGCGGCGTTCAGGCTAAACGAATATGGCTACGGAAGTTCTGCGGCGGTTGTTCTTGTAGTCGAATGTCTGCTTGCAACCTTAGTAATCAATCGTCTTGTTTCCAAAGAACCAATCGTTTATTAGGGAGGTGTGTCTTGAATGAGTAAAAGAAAATCACTGTCAATTTTAAAACAGGTTCCGTTATGGATTTATGCTTTGTTTTCTGTTTATCCTATTATTTGGATGTTATTTTATTCGTTTAAAAATAATGATGAAATATTTGTTACTAACCCGTTTGGCTTCCCAACTACGCTGCGGTTTGAAAACTATCAGGCTGCACTTAGCTCATATAATGTACCGGTTTATTTTATGAATAGTGTTATAACAACAGTAAGTACTGTTGTGTTTACGGTTATATTATCACTTATGTTCAGCTTTGCCGTTACAAGGCTTCGCTTTAAATTCAGCAAGCACTTAAAGACATACATGCTTCTGGGAATGTTTATTCCTATCCAAGTTATAATGATTCCGCTGGCTGTTTTAGTACGGGATTTAAATATTGCCAATACAAGGTTTGCCGTTATAATACCTTACATTGCCTTTAACCTATCCTTTGCAACAATGGTCTTTTCGGGATTTTTCAGCTCTTTACCAAAGGAGCTTGAAGAAGCAGCCTGTATTGACGGCGCAAATATTTATACAACATTTATTAAAATCATTATGCCGACAATTACTCCGGCGATTGCAACCGTATCAATATTTATTTTCCTGAATGCATGGAACGAGTTCACTATGGCGCTTATTCTTATTACAAAGGAATCGCTAAAAACGCTTCCACTGGGTCTATTGTTCTTCCAAGGTGAGTTTACAACAAACTGGGGCGCAATGGGCGCGGCAATGGTTATCGCCAGCTTACCGACTGTTTTGGTATATACGCTATTGAGCGAACAGGTTGAAAAGGCAATGACTGTTGGTTCTGCTGTAAAATAGTAAGAGCCTGTCTAACATCTCGCTTTTGGTGGATTTTCGAGCAAATTTTGCTAATTGCGAGGAAGCGGCGACGACGTATATTCGTAGAATATATGCTAGGAGCCGCTGACAAAGCAATTCGGAAAATTTGCCGAAAAGATGACAAAATGGAGGTATTATACAGGCTCTAAAGTCAAGGAGGATTAAACTTGCCAATTGTTTTTGATGAAATCAATCAGGTTTTTAAGCTGGATGGCAAAAACATAAGTTATGTAATTAAGGTTTTGCCGGGCGGAATAGTTTCTCATCTTTATTTTGGCAGCTTTATAAACGATACAAACCTAAATTACCTAGTCAGGTTAAAGGACAGGGGGTTTTCCGGAAACCCCCTTGAGGCCTACGGCAACAGAGGTTATTCTCAGGATACCTTGTTACAGGAGTATCCCGGATTTGGAGTTGGTGATTACCGCACCCCGGCTGTTTCGATTACACTTCCAGACGGCTCAACCGCAACGGACTTTCGTTATAAGGCTCATAAAATTTACAAAGGCAAAAGGTCGCTTTCACCTCTTCCATCTAGCTTTGCAGACGAGACGGAAGCGGAAAGCCTTGAAATAACCTTAATAGATAAAACCTCCTGCATTGAAGCTGATTTGATTTATACGGCGTTTGCCGGCCACGACATTATTACAAGAAGTGTTATTATTCGCAATGAATCAAAAAACAGTGTTTATCTGAACAGGGTTTTGTCTGCAAGTATAGACTTTTATAATTCGGACTATCATATGCTTACCCTTTACGGACGGTGGGTATCAGAGCGGAATATGGAGCGTAACCCCCTTTATCATGGCGTCCAGTATATTGAAAGTATGCGGGGTAATTCAAGTCATCATTACAACCCGTTTATGGCGCTTCTTTCTCCTAATGCCGACGAAGAGACAGGTGACGCATACGGATTTAACCTCGTTTACAGCGGAAACTTTATAGCTCTTTGTGAGGTAGACGGTATAAATCAAACACGGGTTGCTATGGGAATTAACCCGGCAGACTTCAAATGGAAGCTGGAGCAGGGGCAATACTTTACTGCGCCGGAGGTTGTTTTAACATACTCATCAAAAGGCTTAGGGCAGATGTCTATAAATTATCATCGTTTCTATAACAAACACCTTTGCCGTGACTTTCAAAAGAAACGCCCAATAGTTATAAACAACTGGGAAGCTACATACCACGACTTTGATACGGAGAAGCTGTTGGCAATCGCTCGTGAGGCGTCTAAATTGGGAATTGATATGTTAGTTGTAGACGACGGTTGGTTTGGTGAAAGAAACGATGATAAAACCAGTCTTGGAGATTGGCATGTTAACGAAAGTAAGCTGCCCGGAGGTCTAAGCAGGCTTGCGAAAGAGATCAACGCCCTTGGTATGTCTCTTGGCCTTTGGGTTGAGCCAGAAATGGTATCGGAAAAAAGCCGCTTGTATAAAGAGCATCCCGACTGGTGCCTTCATATAAACAACAGGCATAAGCAGGAATCCCGCTCTCAGCTTGTTCTGGATATGTCACGGGCGGATGTTTGTGACTATTTGTATACCGCCTTAGAAAAGGTTTTAAGCAGCGCAAATATTGAATACATAAAGTGGGATTTCAACCGCAGCTTAACCGAGGTGCAGTCTGCTGCTGCAATGCCGGATAGGCAAAGGGAAACGTGGCATAAAAATATATTAGGCACATACGGCTTATTTGAGCGAATCAGAAAACGCTTCCCTAATATTTTAATTGAGGGCTGTTGTGGTGGAGGCGGTAGGTTTGACCCGGGTATGTTATATTATGCGCCGTTTCATTGGGTAAGCGACAATACAGACCCAATTGAACGGATTAAAATTCAATACGGAACGTCAATTGCTTATCCGTTAAGCACAATGTCTTCACATGTTAGCCAGTCACCAAACCATCAGACGAACCGTTTAACACCTTTTAATACAAGAGGATATGTGGCTTTTACCGGCGCATTCGGTTACGAGCTTGATTTGGAGAAGCTAACGGAGGATGAAAAGGAAACTGTTAAGAGACAGATAAGGGAATACCGAAGTCTTGAAGATTTAATTCGTACAGGGGATTATTATCGTCTGCTTAATCCCTTTAAAACAAACGCCGCCGCATGGTGTTTTGCATCTGAAGATAAAAAACGTTTGTTCTTTACTTACGTACAAATATTAAGTGTGCCAAACCAACCATTGTATCGTGTTAAAATTTCATGCGCCGACGGGGATAAATGGTATAAAGATATAGAAACAGGGGAAATTTACAGCGGTCTTGTGTTAAAACACGCCGGAATTATAATACCCGAAATGTTTGGCGACTTTTTGACCTATACGTGCCAATTATCGGAGGTTGAAGGATATGGAAAAATTTAAAATTAATAATTTGCTTGGTGTTGATTATTATCCTGAGCAGTGGGATTTAAGCCAACTTGACAATGACCTTAATAATATTCTTGAGCTGGGAGCAAATACTGTTCGTATAGGCGAGTTTGCTTGGCATATGATGGAAAGCAGAGAAGGCATCTTTGATTTTAGTTATTTTGATAATATAATAAGTCATATCAAAGAAAAAGGTCTTAAGGTTATATTTGGGACACCTACCGCTACGATGCCGGCATGGGTTGCGTCGGCATATCCCGAGTGTGTTTCGGAAGATGAAAACGGCCATAAAAGGAGCTTTGGCGGCCGAAGGATATATTGCTTTAACAGCAAAAAATACCAAGAGCTTACGGTTAAGCTTGTGACGAGCCTTGTTGAGCATTATAAAAACGAAAGCTCTATTATAGCGTGGCAAATAGACAACGAGCTGGGGCATGAGGGAAGCGATACTTGTTACTGCCACAATTGCATGACTGCCTTTAGGGAATTCTTAAAGAAAAAGTACGGAACAATAGAAAGCCTTAATCATACTTGGGGCACAGTATTTTGGAACTTAACCTATAACAGCTTTGATGAAATCCCTGTTCCGAAGCCTACAATTGCAGCTCATAACCCGTCAATGAAGCTGGATTGGGAGCAGTTTTGCAGCTATTCGGCAGAAGGTTATATTAAGTCGCAATATGATATTATACGCAAGCTGCTGCCGGAAGTTATACCGATAATACACGACTTTTCAGGCGGAGGTTTCGACAAGAGGATTGATTTTTCAAAACTGGCAAGGTATATTGATATTGCGGCATATAATAACTATCCTGTGTGGGGTGGCCAGGCTAAACCGATTCCACCTTATGAAATAGCCTGTGCTCTTGATTATATGCGGGGGTTGAAGGGAAAGGGCTTTTGGATTACAGAAGCAATAATGGGAGCTCAAGGCCACGATATAATCGGATATTTGCCACGGCCTAACCAAGCAAAAATGTGGTCGTATCAGGCCGTTGCACATGGCGCAGAAGCCATAATTTATTTTAGATACAGAGCGGCAATAAAAGGAGCGGAACAATTCTGCTATGGAATTATTGACAGCGACAACAAAAAGAAACGGAAGTTTTTCGAGGTTCAAGATTTCTTTAAGCTAATGTCCGACAAACCTGAAATTATGCAGTCAGCCGTAAGGTCTGACATTGCTTTAATATATGATTTTGACAGCTTTGCCAGCTTTAGAAGCCAAAGGCAAAGTCTGGCCTTTGAAAATAAAAACGAAATACTCAGGTTCTATAAGCCGTTCTATAACCGTAATGTTAGTATAGATGTTGTTCCAGCCGATAAAGACTTTTCTTTGTATAAGGTTATACTTGTTCCGGTTATGATTATCTACAAGGAAGATGTTTTTAAGCGGCTGAGGTTGTTTGCTGAAAAAGGTGGTACGGTAATTTTCGGATTCAGAAGCGCCTTAAAGGACAAGAGCAATAATCTTGTTTTAG
>CAZEYG010000097.1:0-7109 GCA_964516575.1 uncultured Defluviitaleaceae bacterium | reverse complement strand
GTATATACAAGGCCATCAGTCTAAATCCAGCATATAATGACAGTAGTTTATATCATTTTCTGTATTAAAATTATCGGCCATTATTTTAGCTAGAGATTCATATTGATTGTATAGTTCTGGTAAATGCTCTTCCTTCAACGCATAATCTTCCTTTTCGGAAGCAACAACAGGCTCAACGGAAATCTGCTTAAAACCGCATTTTGCTAAGTGCAGAACGTCGTTTGAAAAATCTAGGTTTTCGGCAGTAAACGTACCTCTGACATAATAACCTGTTTGGTTTCTGTTTTTTGCAATACGTTGGAAAGCCGGCATAATTTTATCGTAAACCCCTACCCCGGCTGCGTTTTTACGAATCTTATCGTTTACCTCTCTACGTCCGTCAATGCTAAGAACGACATTTTGCATGTTTTGGTTAATATATTCTTCCTTTTCGATATCCAAAAGCAGGCCGTTGGTAGTGATTGTAAACCTAAAATTTTTATCCGCCTGTTTCTCCCGCTCCCTAGCGTATGAAACTATATGTTTTACAACATCAAAATTCATAAGGGGCTCGCCGCCAAAGAAGTCTATTTCAAGGTTTGTCCTTCCTGCAGAGTTTGCAATTAAAAAATCAATTGCCCTTTCCCCTACTTCGGCGTTCATAAAGGAACGATGCCCATTATATTCGCCTTCATCTGCAAAGCAGTATTTGCATTTTAAATTACAGTCATGGGCAACATGCAGACAAAGCGCCTTTACTACAGGATTTCTGTTTTTAAAGTTATTATCGGCAAGACCTTCTTCATGCTCCCCTGAAAAAAGCAAGCCGGCCCCTTCCAGTGTTTTAATCTCTAAAAAAGCCTCTTTAACAGAGGCTCTGTCGTATTTTTTTTCTAAAAAGGAACCTGCTTCATCAAAGCCGGAACCATTCCCGCCATAATAATCCAGCGTTTCGTAGACAATATCGTCAACACAATGAACAGCACCGCTATTAACATCCAAAACAATGTTATAACCGTTCAACTTAAATTTATGAATCATTAATGTTTCTCCTTTAGCTGAATACCATAAATACTGTCTATAAAACTATTGCTTATTCGCAAGCCTGTTATCACATGATTGGTTTGCAACTGTACATGATGTTTTACATGCAGACTGGCATGATGTTTGGCATTCGCCGCAACCGCCTGTAGCAACAGTATTTTTAAGATTTTTGTTGTTTATAGTTTTAATATGTTTCATATGTACTACCTCCAAATTTTTTATTATCAAATATTAGCATAAATACACGTTGATTGCAATACAAATGTAGCTATTACTCCGGCAATGTAAAATATCATTTTTCACTTCATCCCTTTGACGCCATCTTGCGGCTCCTAAGGGGATAAGTTTGCAGAATTAATGACATATTTATTGCCGCCGTAAGATATCTAGGCCAAAAAAATAAAAGCTGCCGTGACATTAACGACAGCTTTTATAACCTAGAGCTTAATATCAATAAGCGATTCGTTAGCAGCTGTAACACCATCTATCATCTGACAAATAGCCTGACCGTTCTGCTGCATCATGTCTTTAGCCATCTTTAATACAGATAAACTGGCCTGCTGCTGCACATTAACCTGTGACATAGACATTGATAACGCCGGAATATCCATCTTCAACACCTCCATAATACTATTATCGTCATAATACGAATTTATATTAATGATTTATCAACGCTTTAAAAAATTGTCAATCTTTATATGGTTAATGAAATTTAAATTGCATACCCTAAGATTGAAATAATAGAAATAGTTTTCATTTGAGTTTTCATAAGGAGGTTAATAAATGAAGATATTAAAATTTCAAAAAAACTTTTTAATAATAGTTTTGGTATTAATATTAATGCCTTTAAATATTATTTATGCAAAAGAAGGCAATTGGGGGTTAGGTTATCCAACACCCGGCGAAAAACCAACGGGAAATGAAAGCGCTGAGTTTATGGAAAAATTTGACGCTTACTATGTGGGAAGTAGCGATGATAAGATAATATACTTAACATTTGATGCTGGTTATGAAAACGGATTTACTCCCGCAATATTAGACATATTGAAAAAAACAAATGTACCGGCTGCTTTTTTCTTAGTTGGTACGTATATTCGTGATAACCCTGAAATCATTAGGCGTATGGTTGAAGAAGGGCATATTGTAGCAAACCATACAATGCATCATCCGGATATGACTAAAATTGCCGACAAGGAATCCTTTTTAAAAGAGCTTGCAAAATCAGAAGAGGTTTACAAAGAAATAACCAATCAGGATATGCCAAAATATTACAGGCCACCTCAAGGCAAATACAGTCAGTCTAACATGCAGATGGCTAAAGAGTTAGGTTATAAAACAATATTTTGGAGTCTTGCTTATGCCGATTGGGACGTTAAAAAGCAGCCCTCAAAGGAAGCGGCCTTCTCAAAACTTATACCCCGCCTACACCCCGGGGCAGTTATACTCCTTCATAACACATCAAAAACAAACGCAGAAATACTCGAAGAGTTAATAAACAAATACAAAGAATTAGGCTACACCTTCAAAAACCTAGATGATTTAACAAAATAGCATAATCTATATTGCAAATAACTATAACCCCTGCAAGTCTATTGAGATATTAAATTGCCACCGTAATAGATTCAAAAGAGCAAGGTATTTTACAACACCCTGCTCTTTTTTTGCGCTTTATATATTACTTCCAAACCTTCACTGTATTTGTAAATTGTAACAAAATGTACAACCCTTACATATTATACTAGTGTAAATTTAATTTTGAAAGGAATGAACCAATATGACGCCCCCTTTACTAAGTTATATAACCTTTAACCGCTTAGGTTTAACTATAAAGAACTTAGCATCAATATTAGAATCAACTGATGATTTTGAAATGCATATTATAGACAATAACTCAACTGATGGAACATGGGAATATCTTCAAACCTTAGATGACAGCCGAATCAGCTCCATACTCCGAATTCCCATTAATAACGGACAAATATACGCAAATAATTTAAATCTGTTAAAAAGGCGTCCTGATCAATACTTTATTACGGTTGATAATGACGTCTTTTTTGAAACAAAAGATTGGATAAGTCGTTTTATAAAAATATTTGAGGTATTTCCAAAGGTCGGTCTTTTAGGATTACCAAAAGGCTCACCCTATCCAGAATATATGCCCCCTGTAAAGGTTAATTCAAAGGATGATGTTTTTTATTTAGAGCTTATAGATACATCACCAAATATAGAGCAGAATTATATCCCTGGCTGCTGCCAATGCCTCCGCCCGGAGCTTATAGATGAAATAGGTTTTTGGTGTGAGGAAAGCTGCTTCGGCGACAGGGAGCTTTCAGCAAGAGTAACGAATTTTACACCCTTTAAAGTCGGTTTTGTTCCTGACATAAGTATTAAAATGGATCAGTCTATTAGCTGTAACGAATGCTTGTATAAAGACCAATGTAAAATTAATAGCTTTACAGAAACCTGCTTTACAAAATACAACATTAAATATAAAAACGAAGAGTTTTTTAAGAAATTCAAATGGAAATATGATGAAGTATTAAAGGATATGAAAAGCGGAGCAAGGGACGCCTATTGCGCCTCCTGTTTAAACGAATTAAACCCCGGCCGCATTTTAAACGTAGAATGGGCGCTGGAAAACTTCAAATACTTCATAGATTCTGCAAACTGATAAATGTAAAATTTGAAATTAATTAAGGGGAAATAAACAATATGGAATCATTTACTAAGCCGTTTTATATTACTAAGCCATTACTTCCGGATTTAAAGGATATGGAAGTTATGATAAAACAAATATGGGAAAGCAATCAGTTAAGCAACAATGGTGAAATGGTAAAAAACCTTGAAAGTAAATTAGCGGAATTTTTAGGCTGCAACTATCTTTCGGTATTTTCAAACGGCACTGTTGCCCTGCAACTTGCATGTAAGTTACTAAGGCTGTCGGGTGAAGTAATAACAACACCTTTTACCTTTGCGGCAACAGTACATTCCCTTAAATGGAATAATATTGAGCCTGTTTTTTGTGATATAGATAAACATACTTATAATATAAATCCTGAGCTTATAGAACCATTAATAACAGAGAAAACAACAGCTATTATGCCGGTTCATGTTTTTGGCAACCCGTGTGATGTCGAAAAAATACAACAAATAGCCGATAAATACGGCCTAAAGGTATTATATGACGCCGCTCATGCATTTGGTGTCAAAATTAACGGTACACCTATCGCGGAATATGGAGATATATCTATGTTTAGCTTTCATGCAACCAAGATTTTCCATACAATAGAAGGCGGTGCTTTGACATTTAAAAGCTCAAGTCTAAAAGAAAGAGCCGATTCTTTGAGGAACTTTGGAATCAAGAATACTGATAATGTTGTTGAAGCCGGCACAAACGGAAAACTAAATGAAGTACAAGCATCCGTAGGCCTATTATTGCTTATGGAAGTAGAAAAGGAAATTGAATCAAGGAAACAGATTACAAGCATTTATAGAAGCCTATTGGAGGATGTTCCGGGAATTATTTTAGGAAATGATACGGAAGGTGTTACCCATAACTATCCGTATTTTTGCATACGGGTAAATAAAGAGGCTTACGGCCTTAACCGGGATGAACTGCTTAAAGGTTTAGGAGAGCATAACATAATAGCACGTAGATATTTTTATCCTCTGTGCAGTAACTATCAATGTTATTGTAATTTACCGTCAGCTTCAAAACTTAATCTTCCTGTAGCTAATGAAATCGCCGACACGATAATTTCATTACCTCTCTATGGAAGAATGCAGGAAAGTGACGTCAGGTTAATATGCAATGTAATAAAAGGTCTGCATGTATCCCAATAAAAATCAAAGAAATAATTTAATCGGGAGGAATTATGAAAGATATTATTATTTATGGATCGGGTGGGCTTGCAAAAGAAACGGTAGAATTAATAGAAGATATAAACAAAATTAAACCGGAATGGAACATTGTCGGATACATTGATGATACAAACAACGAAGCAAATAAAACAGTAAACGGTTATAAGATTTTAGGGTCACAGGATATATTAAAAAATGCTGATATAAACACATATATAATAATTGCAATAAGCGACCCTCTTGCTAAGGAGCAAATTCATAATTCAATAAAAAAATATAACATGAAATATGCTACATTAATACATCCTTCGGCTAAAATAGCCTCTAATGCAATTATTGGAGAGGACTGCATTATAAGTATAGACTGTATTGTTTCGGCTAATGTATCTATTGGTAACCATGTGTTCATGAATATGCGAACAATTGTTGGACATGATTCATTAATTAAAGATTTTTCATCTTGCCTCGTTAGCTGCATTATAGCAGGGAATGTAACCATAAATAAAGGTGCATTACTCGGTTCGGGATGTATCATTATGGAGAAAAAAGAAATTGGAAGCATGGCTAAAATCAGCATGGGCTCCATGGTTAACTTTGATGTTGATGAAAATACGGTAGTAATGAACAGGCCTTCAAAATGCATGAAATTTTAAAATAAATTGTGAGGTTTTTTATGAAAGATATAGTAATTATCGGAGCAGGCAGCTTTGGCAGAGAAGTGGCACAGATGATTTGCGATATCAATATGGATAAAAAGGAATGGAATCTTTTAGGTTTTATAGATGAAACCGCCGACAAAATCGGCACAGTTATTGATAACAACCTTGTACTGGGCAGCTTTAACTGGTTTGAAGAAAATTCTAATAATAATTTATATACGGTATGTGCGATAGGAAATCCAAAGGATAAATACATGCTTATCAAAAAAGCCAATGCTTATAATGTAAATTATACAAACTTAATACACCCTTACGCAAAAATTTGTAATTTTGTTGATATGGGAATCGGAAATATAATTTGTTATAACTCATTTATTTCTGTTAATACAAAACTAGGGAATCATATTTCAATAAATCCTGACTGCGGCATTGGCCATGACGTCGTAATACAAGACTACTCTGTTTTATATTGGGACATTACACTTTCCGGCAACGTTAATATAGGCAAAGGATGCGAAATTGGTTCAAAAGCTGTTGTTATTCCTTGGAAAACCGTAGGAAACTGGAGTATTATAGGCGCCGGCGCTGTTGTTGTTAAGGATATACCGGATAACTGCACGGCCGTAGGTGTGCCGGCCAAACCAATCAAATATCTAAACTAACCGAAAGGATTGAAAGAATGAATACAGCAACAAATAATAATCTGAATCGTTTCAGTTTAACTTTAAATGAAGAATCAATTGATACTAAAGACGTATTAAACAACGAGATTGACCCTCAGGAAAGCCTGCAGCCATTAAAGGAAAACATTAGGCAGTCAGCTCCAAAATTACCCCCATTAATCAATTTTATGACCTTTAACCGAATGGGCGTAACAATCAAAAATCTTAATAATATATTAGACTCTGATGAAGATTTTGAGCTTCATTTAATAGACTGCAACTCAAAGGATAATACATGGGATTATCTGCAAAGCTTAAATGATAAGCGCATTAAATCTAAAACACGCTTTACGATAAATATCGGGCCCATTTATGCCGTAAACTACAGCCTTTCAAAGGTAAAGCCAAACCAGTATTTTATTACAATCGACAGCGATGTTTATATTAAAACTAAAAACTGGATTTCAAAGTTTATGGAGGTTTTTGATGTTTTCCCCGAGGTTGGTGTACTAGGTGTTATGAGAGACAAACCCTACCCTCGTTACATGCCACCTGTTATTCCAAAGGTAAACGGCGACATATCATACCTCCAGCTTAAAAACGGTACATTAGGCGAAGACATGGATTTTGTGCCTGGTCATTTGCAATGTCTAAGACCTGAATTGATAAAAATGATGGGCTACTGGAGCGAAGAAAACGGGTATGGCGACGCTGAGCTTTCTCCGCGGGTTATGCACTATACGCCTTACACCGTAGGTTTTTTAACCTCTGTAGAAATTGACATGGCTCAAACTATCGGTTGCGACGAATGTATGGGCAAGGATTTATGCTCTTTAAACAAAAGCATCACGCCTTGTTATGCTCTTAGTAAATCCTCAAACAAAAACGAATCCTTTGCCAAAAA
>CAZEYG010000096.1:0-7113 GCA_964516575.1 uncultured Defluviitaleaceae bacterium | reverse complement strand
TGCTATCGGAGCTTTAGCAGTTTACGGCTTTTTAAGCAAAACAGAAGAGCTTAGTATTTCAAGAATTGTTTTTGCTATATTTATGTTCTTTATGTGTATAAGTTTTATACATACTTTAAATGCGGATATGTCAATAGAATACGACGGCTTTATTGATTATCTTACTAGAATATATAAAAACGGCTCTCCTTATAACGGTGGGTTTTTCGGGGCTATATTCGGTAATTTATTCATTGGGCTTTTGGGTAAGGCCGGCGCTTATATCGTACATATATCCGTAATGATTGTTCTAGGGATTTTATTGACCGGAAAGTCTTTGTTTAATTTAATCAAAAAAGGATATGAAGCTGTTCAAGACGCTGCCGTTAATAACTATGTAGATGATGACGAAGAGGAAGAGACTTTTTCTACGGCGGAATATCTAAGGAACAAAGAGAAAAAAGCTAAAACCTTTGTTATCGAAGAAGTTGCCGGCAAAGATGATAAAGCCAGCATAACCCTTCTTAAAGAAGAAATAACAGGAAGAAAACCTAAAAAAATAATTGTTTCTAAAAAACGTGATAAGGTTGAGGTTTTGAATATTGAGCCTGAATCGACCATCGTTAATGAAAAGGATTTTCAGACATCGGAAAGAGACATTAAACTTAGCGGCATTTATTCGGAGGCAACCGGCGAAACCGCCGGTTATAATGACAAGCGTGACATCCATAACGGAAATAAAGGTGAAATATTTGTAGAAACAAAGCAGGCCAAGGACGCTGCGGATGTTGGAAATGAGCTTGGCCTTAAGATTACGGAATATAAGGCTACAACCATTACGAACAATCCCATAACCCCGGAGCGCAGCTTTGAAAACCTTATAAACAGGGATCATTACGGCACAGGATATATAAAGCCACCTATTGATCTGCTTAACAATAATCCAAATGTGCAGTCTACAGGCTCTAGAGCGATAATTCTTGAAAACTCAAAGAAGCTGGAGGAAACCTTAAAAAGCTTTGGGGTTGAAGCAAAGGTTGTTGAGGTTAGCCAAGGGCCTACAGTAACCCGCTATGAGCTAGCGCCTGGTCAGGGAGTTAAGGTCAGCAAAATATCCAGCCTAGCGGACGACTTAGCTCTTAATTTGGCTGCTGTGGGTATACGTATTGAAGCGCCGATTCCGGGTAAATCCGTTGTTGGCATTGAAATGCCCAACAAGGAGGTTACGCCGGTATACTTACGTGAGGTGCTGGACGACTTGAGCTTTAAAGGATTCCCATCTAATTTAGCGGTAGGGTTAGGAAAAGACATTGCAGGAAATAATGTTGTTGCAGACATAGCAAAAATGCCTCATCTTTTGATAGCCGGCGCTACAGGCTCCGGCAAGAGCGTATGTATCAATACCTTGATAACAAGTATAATATACAAATCATCACCTGATGAGGTAAAGCTGCTTATGGTAGACCCAAAGGTAGTTGAGCTTAGTATATACAACGGCATACCACATCTTTTAATCCCGGTTGTTACAGACCCCAAAAAGGCCGCAGGGGCTCTGAATTGGGCCGTACAGGAAATGGGCGTCAGGTACAAGCTGTTTGCCGATACAAACGTCAGAGACTTAAAAGGTTATAACAAGGTTTTGGAGGAAAGAGAAGAAGGAGCGCCACTTCCTCAAATAGTAATTATTATAGACGAGCTTGCAGACCTTATGATGGTTGCAGCTAATGAGGTTGAGGACGCTATTTGCCGTTTGGCTCAAATGGCAAGAGCCGCCGGAATTTATCTTATAATAGCTACCCAAAGACCGTCCGTTGACGTCATAACGGGGCTTATTAAGGCCAACATACCTTCGCGCCTTGCCTTTGCCGTTTCTTCGGGAATAGACAGCCGAACCATACTTGACATGGTAGGCGCAGAAAAGCTGCTTGGAAAAGGTGATATGCTTTTCTGCCCAGTTGGGTTAAGCAAGCCTTTACGTGTTCAAGGAGCCTTTATATCCGATAAAGAGGTTGAGAATATTGTTAATTTCGTAAAAGTCGGCGCTATAGAGCAATATGATGAAGAAATGATAGAAAAAATAACAGCCGCAAAAAACATTGGTGAATCTTCAGGAGACACAGACGAGTTTTTCGACGATGCTGTACAGTTTGTTATACAAAAAGAAAAGGCTTCCGCCTCAATGCTTCAAAGGCAATTTAGAATAGGTTATAACAGAGCGGCAAGGCTTATGGAAGAGCTTGAAAACAGAGGTGTAGTTGGCCCGGAAGACGGCAGTAAGCCTAGAAAAGTGCTTATATCCAGCTATGAGCGTGGTTATAGAGATTAGTTGTTTCAGATATAACTAAAAAAGGAGTGTTTTTATGTACACAAAAGTCAGAAACGTTTATGAAAAGACGGAAAGCTTTTTCGGGAAGCAGGTAACTATCGGCGGTTGGGTTAAAACTGTCAGAGATAATAAAAACTTCGGGTTTATTGAGCTGAACGACGGCAGCTTTTTTAAAAGCATACAGGTGGTTTTTCAAAACGAGCTTGAGAATTTTAATGAAATTGTAAAGCTAGGTGTTGGGTCAAGCATCACGGTTTCAGGTCAGGTTGTTGAAAGCATAGGTGAGAAACAGGCCTTTGAAATAAAAGCTGAGTCGGTAACAATTGAAGGTTATTCACCTTCTGCTTTTCCGCTCCAAAAGAAGCGCCACGGCCTTGATTTTTTGCGTACTATTGCTCATCTTAGGCCGCGTACAAATACTTTCTTGGCGGTTTTTCGGGTACGTTCGCTGGCTTGCTTTGCTATACACAAGTTTTTTAACGAACGTGATTTTGTTCATGTTCATACGCCTATCATTACAGCCAGCGATTGTGAGGGCGCCGGCGAGATGTTTCAGGTGACTACTCTTAACGTTTCTAATCCGCCAAAGACAAAAGAAGGCGTTATAGACTACAAAGAGGACTTTTTCGGTAAAATGGCGAACCTTACGGTTAGTGGCCAGCTTTCTGCTGAAACCTTTGCCTTGGCTTTTCGAGATGTTTATACCTTCGGCCCAACCTTTAGAGCCGAAAACTCAAATACCGTAAGACATGCGGCTGAGTTTTGGATGATAGAGCCGGAGATTGCTTTTGCAGATATTGAAAACGACATGGCTCTAGCCGAGGATATGCTGAAATATGTAATAAAATATGTTATGGAAAATGCAAAAGAAGAGCTGGAGTTTTTCAATAACTTTATCGACAAAGGTCTTATCGATAGGCTTAATAACGTTGTAAGCTCAGATTTTGGCAGGATAACCTATACCGAAGCAATAGAGCTTCTTGAAAAAGCTGACGTTAAATTTGAATATCCTGTTAAATGGGGTTGTGATTTACAAACTGAACATGAGCGCTACCTTACTGAACAGATATTTAAAAAGCCGGTGTTCGTAATAAACTATCCAAAGGACATAAAGGCTTTTTATATGCGTATTAACGACGACGGGAAAACCGTTGCGGCTATGGACTTGCTTGTACCGGGGGTTGGCGAGATAATAGGGGGAAGCCAAAGAGAAGAGCGCCTTGACGTTTTGGAAAAAAGAATGGAAGAGATGGGTTTAAATAAAGAGGATTACTGGTGGTATTTAGACCTTCGCAGATATGGAAGCGTTAAACATGCAGGGTTTGGTTTAGGCTTTGAAAGATGTGTTATGTATATTACGGGCATGACTAATATCAGAGACGTAATTCCGTTCCCAAGAACTGTAAACAACGCCGAATTCTAAAATTAATTTATAGCATTTTAACCGTTTCTTTATCATATACATTTAATACTTATTATGAAGTTGCAAGTGTACATGAGAGGAAGCGGTTTGTTATGAAAACCAGAAAAAGGTCAAGTTCTTATATTATGACTAAAAACAAAGGCATTGTTATAATGCTTTTGTTTTGCTTTTTAGCCGGAATAATTATCGGCGTGGTTTGCATAAACGTTATGAACGAAAAAGACTATATTACTACATCAGAAAGTACAAAGGTTTATCTAAGTGGTTTTAGCTCAAGCGAGCTAAAGGCAGGGGAAATATTTAGAGACAGCGTTTTTAAATACGTAAAGCTGGTTGTTGTTATGTGGCTTTTGGCCTTCGTTCCTTCCGGCGGTTTTTTTACGCTTATCGTTATCATGACCAGAGGAATAGGATACGGCTTTTCAACAGCGCTGTTAGTACGTTTGTTTGGTTTTGACGGCCTAATTTGCGCCGCTATTTTGTATTTGCTGCAAAGTATAATAATAGTACCCATATATTTTTTTGTTGCATTCAGCAGCATAGGTTTTACGCTATATAACCTTAAAAATGCAAAGCAGGCCGAAAACAGCAGTGCGTACTCCTTAAAAATGTATGGTGCCGTTCTTTTGATCGGATGCGGCGGCGCAATAACCGCTGCTCTTATTGACAGCTTAGTGGTACCGATGCTTATAAATCGTTTTTTGTAACCTGCATATTATTTTTGGTTGCACTTCGGCTTTTAACATTATATACTAAAATGGATAAAGCAATTAAAATAAGGAGGGTTAGTATGGATGTGCAGCAGGAGCGTAAAACGAAAATAGGGTTTATTACTATAGGTCAATCCCCAAGGCCTGATATTACCGAAGACATTTTTAAAATACTGTCCGATAATTTTATTGTGGCAGAAAAAGGCGCTTTGGATGACTTCACGGCTGAAGAGGTTAAGGAAAAGTTTTCCCCTCAACCGGGCGATGAGGTTTTGGTTTCCAGGATGCGTGACGGAACACAAGTTGTGTTTGCTGAAAAATATATTTTGCCAATGCTTCAAAAAGCTGTAACAGATTTGGAAAACGACGGAAATCAAATTATTGTTATGCTTTGCAGCGGCAGATTTCCTGTATTTGAGCACAAAACCCTTTTAATCCGCCCGCAAAAAATGGTACAGGATATAACCAAAAATATTCTGCAAGGCAAAAAGCTGGGGCTTATTGTGCCCGATGAAAAACAAATAGAGCTTATAAGAGAGTGGTGGGGAAATGATATTGAGGCAGAAGTTATTGCGGCCTCACCTTATCTGGATATCGAAAACATCAAAAGCGCTGCATATAAGCTAAAAGACAGCGATGTGTCCATGATTTTTATGGATTGTATGGGTTATAGCGATAAAATGAAACAAATCGTAAAAGACATAACAGGAAAAACAGTATTTATCCCTAGAACCCTTTTGGCGCGTGTGCTTAATGAATTATGTTAATAAGCTGCATAAATATAAAAGGAGCTATAAAAATCTATGAAAAGTTATAGGAAAGAACTTGAGCTTCACACGCCTACAAGGCGAGCGTTCATTAATATTACACCCCAGGTTATTGAGGTTATCCGGGAAAGCGGCATAAAGGAAGGGCTAGTTCTAATAAACGCCATGAACATAACCTCCAGCGTTTTTATTAACGACGACGAGTCGGGTTTACATAAAGACTATGAAAGATGGCTGGAGGGTTTAGCGCCTGAAAAGCCATACAACCAATATAACCATAACGGTTTTGAGGATAACGCCGACGCACACCTTAAACGTACAATTATGGGGCGGGAGGCGGTATGTGCAATAACTAACGGCAAGCTGGATTTTGGAACATGGGAACAGATTTTTTACGGCGAGTTTGACGGCAAGCGTACAAAACGAGTACTGGTTAAAATCATAGGAGAGTAACTTGCTTAGAGTGTGTTCACACAAATGGATTATATGAACACACCTAGATAAAAATATAGCATAAACCTTCCAGGCCCCTCATAAAATGTTACATGTATATTTTATGAGGAGGAAAGTTTTAATGGGCGATACAAAGATATTTGTAGTACAGCTAAAAGAAATAGTAAAGCTGGCTATATATGCCATTATTGGAATAGCCATTATAGCGCTTTTAGTGTACTTCTTTATGCCAAAGAAAAATGGGACGGAACCTCAGCCGCGCCAGCAACAGCAATCACACGCAGCATACGTTCCCGGTACATACTCAATCGAGCTGCTTTTGGCAAACAGCCCAGTTAACGTAGACGTAACCGTTTCTGAAAATGAAATTCTAGCTGTCAGGCTTAAGGATACTGCCGACATGCAGGAAGCTTTTTACCCGCTGTTAAACCCGACTATGGAGGTTCTGTCGGCCGAAATAGTAAGGTATCAAACCCCTGAAATAGTAAATGCATCTGAATATGATGTTACAAATAAGGTGCTGTTAGACGCCGTTAAAATGGCGCTTGCTACAGCCGCCGATTCTTCAGCGGCCAGATAACAAACTTACATATAAATGCCCTCGGTGAACAGAAACCCAAAAAAACGGACATTGAAATAAAATGCCTCCTATTGTAGAATAGAACTATAATGGGAGGTATTTTAATTTTAGAGAAAAGGGAAATGAAATATATTTGGGTAGGTCTCTAATGGAAATTATGGTGCTAACAAAACTTTAGGAGGTCTCGTTTTTATGGAATACACAGGGCAAAAAAAGTTAGAACTTTTTGCGTATAATACGCAAATGATTAAAAAAGAGTTTACTTGGCAAAACACTCTAACGAAACGGCTGGCAGCACTTCTATACGTGCAGGCGAACAAAACGGTTGATTGCGAAGCAATTCGGCATTGCCACGATTTAATTAAGCAAAACACCGGACCATTTTCCACATTTCGAGGAAATATGGCATTATGCATGGCGGCGATGCTCTCGTTATCTCCCAATCCCCATGAGGTATTCAGCGAAACGTTGAAAGTATATGCTTTGTTGAAAGGCGTAAAGTTCCACGCTTCCGACTTTCTTGTTGTTGCCGCTTATCAGATTGCGGTACAATCCGATGCTGCCAATTATGAAAATGTCGTAACCCGCGCACGTAGATTTTATGATGGAATGAAATCCGACCATTTCTTCCTAACTGGACAAGATGACTATATTTTTGCGGCGATGTTGGGGCTTACTAACTTGGATGTTGCAGCTGGAGTGGAGCACATTGAGCAGCTTCACAGCCGATTGAAAGGTGAGTTTTGGGATAAAAACAGCGTTCAGGCTTTAGCGCAGGTGCTAGTTCTTGGCAATTCTAACAATAGCGCAATTAATCGTATTTTCGTTCTGCGGGATGCATTACGGGAACAAAAAATAAAACTCGATAAATCATA
>CAZEYG010000095.1:0-7133 GCA_964516575.1 uncultured Defluviitaleaceae bacterium | reverse complement strand
CAAGGCCAGCCTACTGAGCCGTGGCTGGCCTTGCTTCACTCTAATTATTCAGTTATTCCTCTATACCCAAATATGTTTTCATAACATAATCGTTGGCTAAAACCTCTTCTGTTGGGCCTTCCAGCTTAACCTCACCGTCTTCGATAAAATAAACCCGCTGGGCAAAGGATTTTATTAAATCCATGTTTTCGTCGGAAAGAATAACGCTTGTTCCAAGCTCTCCGATTTTATTAAGGGTAGCGCCCATTTCTTCTACGAGATTAGGCGCAAGGCCAAGAGTTGGTTCGTCCAGCATAAACAGCCTAGGGTTACTCATAAGCCCCCGGCCGACACCAAGCATTCGGCGTTCGCCGCCGGATAAGCCGTCGGCTTTGCTGTTTGCAAGAATTTTAAGCTTTGGAAACAGCGACAAAACAAGCTCCATGTTTTTCTTTAAATGGGGCGTAGCACGTTTTGAATAAGCGCCCATTAAAAGGTTTTCTGTAATTGTCATGTCCGGGAACAGATGACCACCCTCCGGCATAAGAATAATGCCTTCTTCCACAATCTTTTGAGGGCTTAAGCCAACCATGGATTTTCCGTGGAAAGTTATAGAGCCGGCGTAAGGGGAATGCAGACCCGATATAGTACACATTGTAACGCTTTTGCCGTGGCCGTTTGGGCCGATGATTCCGACCCGTTCGCCTTCGTTTACTTTTATGGAAATGCCCTTGATTATTTCAACTCCACCTAGGCGCACATGAATATCTTTAAGCTCAAGCATCTTTAATCACCCCTTTGGATACGCTGTTGCCTAGGTATTTCTCAATAACCTGCTTGTTTGTACTGACCTCCGCCGGCGTGCCAAGGCAAAGCAACGTGCCGTGATCCATAATCATTACACGGTCTGAAATATTCATTAATACCTTCATGTTATGCTCAATAAGCATTACGGTAGTGCCTTTTTTAGCCACAAGGCCTATAAGCTCAATAGCTTCCTTTGATTCCAAAGCGTTAAGCCCGGCGCAAGGTTCGTCAAGTATTAGTAACTTTGGGTCTGTAGCTAGCGCAATAGCAAGCATCAGCTTTTTTCTGTCGTTTATTATAAGCTCTCCGGCGATTTTATCCAATGGCTTTTCAAAACCAACAAACTCAAGTATTGATTTAACCTTGTCCTTATCCCGCTGGAGTTTGTTATGGTTGCTGCCGAATGTCAGGCCGATGACCATATTGTCCCATACGGACATGGATTCAAAAACCGTAGGTTTTTGGAACGTTCTGGCTATACCCAAGTGGCAGATCATAGGCGCCTCCATCTTGTGAATGGGCGTGCCGTTAAATATGATTTCGCCGTCTGTAGGGGGTATAACCTGGGTTATTATATTCATGAGGGTTGTTTTACCTGAGCCGTTTGGCCCAGCTATGCCGAATACCTCTCCGGAATTAACCTGAAAGGATAGCTTATCCACGGCTGCTAGGCTGCCGAAATGGCGGCTTGCGTTAATAACCTTGAGTAATGTTTTGTTTTCAGGCATGTTAACCCTCCTTCCTGTTTTTACCGGCCAGCTTAACAAAAAGTTTTTTAGAGCTCTTTATAAGACCTTCCGGCGCAAACAGCAATACAAGTATGATTACGGCCGCCACAAGCAAAGGGCGGATTATTTCGAGCTTTGAGAAAACTTCCATAAAGAGGGTTATTATGGCGCTGCCGATAATCGGGCCAGCCAGCGTACCCATGCCGCCTATAACAATCATACCGAAGGCGTTGACAATAAGTGAGAAGGAGAATATCTCCGTGCCGATAACCCTAAGATAACTTGCATAAAAGGCGCCGGCCATGCCGGTTATAAACGCCGAAAGCAGAAACGTTATGAGCTTGTACTTGTATGGATTAATGCCTGTTGATTTAGCAAGCACTTCAGAGTCTCTTATAGACATAAGCGCCTTGCCGATATAAGAGCGAACAACAGACCAGTTTAAGATTACTGAAAGAACTAAAAGCGCTAGTATAAAGTAGTAATACTGAGCTAAGGACATTGTTTTCCCGGCTATTTTCAGCGGCTTTACTATCATGCCCATAGAACCGCCGGTAAAGTCTCTGAAATGATCCGTAAGCTCTTTAAGGGAAAAATGGAAAGCGTAAGTAAGTAAAATTAGGTATATGCCTTTAACCCTAAGGGACGGAAGGCCGATAATAAGACTGACAACCATTGCGAAAAAACCGCCGACTATAAGCCCTAGGTACGGGCTGATACCAAACTCCTGAATAAATATACCCGACATATATCCGCCGACGGCAAAGAAGGACATTTGCGCTATATGGAACATGCCTCCGTAACCAAGGGTTAAGTTCCAGTTAGTGGCTACTATGCCCCAAACGCATGTCATAATTATAAGATGCATAATATAAGGGTCTTTGATTAAAAGAGGTATTGTAAGCGCAGCTACTAAAATAACGGCGGTAGGTATTGTTTGTTTTGTAATTTTCATGGCTTATTTATCCCCCTTTCTAAGCCTGCCGGCTGGCGGTTCCAAACAAGCCGGACGGCTTGAATATTAATATAACCACCATAATCGCAAACAGACTCAAGGGAGCCCATGTGACGCCGATATATCTGCCTACCAAAACCTCTACAAGAGCTACTATAAAAGCCGCGACAACGGTTCCCTTTAAGCTGCCAAGGCCACCTAATATAACTATAATAAACGCCTTAACCATAGGAACCTCGCCCATATGAGGACTGACGAAGTAAATAGGCCCCAAAAGCATACCGGCTATACCGGCAAGAACAGTAGCCGAGCCAAGGGTCATGCCATAAACCATTCTTGTGTTTATGCCGTTTAATATAGCGCCAACCTGGTCTTGAGCAACGGCACGTATAGACATGCCTGTTTTTGTCTTTTGTAATATAAACCATAAAACGACCATTGTAATAAACGTAACCACAAGGCTAAACAACTCATGGTATGTAGCACGGATAAAACCCAAATCCAAAAGCCCGTCAAAAAGAGGCGTAAGCATTTTTTCTCTGCCGCCGAAGGCTATCAGGTATACCTGAGACATAGCTGTTGATAAGGCAACTGTTGCGATAAAAATATTGCTGTCGTTTTTCATAAAAAACGGGCGTACAGTAAGCCATTCTATCGCTATACCAAGTATAAAACAGGAGGCAAGCAAAAATAAAAAAGCTATGGGGTAGGGGAAACGTCCCCAGTTTAACCCCGCCCACATTATGTATGCGCCAAAGGTTATTGCCGCGCCGTGTGAAAAGTTAAGGTTGCGAAGCACTCCCCATTGAAGACTTAACCCGATGGAAGCAAGAGCGTAGATTGATCCTAAAATTATGCCGCGAAAAAGTAGCAAGAACAAATCTGTTCACCTCAATCCTCTTAGCGTTGGGGCCGGCGTTTCGCCACCGGCCCCTCATGCTGAATGCATTAATGCTGAATGATTAATTAATTACCGTATTTTTTAAGAGCACCTTCATACCAGTGAGGCAGCTTAAAGCCGGTTTCTTTAACAAGGAAGTCAGGTGATACGACAACATGCACGTCCCCTTCTTCCTGGAATATACAGAACGGAATCCTATCGTCGCCGCTTAAAGCAAGCCGGTTTTCATCAAACTGATATTTTCCGATTATGCCGTCGAAAGTAAAATCTGTGGCTTGAAGAATGCTGTTGACCTTTTCTTTATCAAAAGGATCCCCAGCTTTTTCCATAGCGTCGGCAATCATGTATACACAGTCGTAGAGATAACCGCCGTAAGGATTCGGGTTTGAGCCCCATCTGCCGTTGTACTTAACGATATAGTCGTCGGCTTTAGCGCCTACAAGCGAAGAAGCGTAGTCCCAGAATACGCCGTCCTGTTTACCGGCCATAATTTCACGGAACTCGGCGTATGAAGGCGTTGCTTGCAGGAACACAAGAGACGGAGTAGGGTCTTGCAGGAAGCTGGTGAAGAAGGTTGCGGCGTTAGCGGCAGTATGATCCGTATACATTATAATAGAAGGAGCTTCTGCTCTTATTTTAGCTAAAATAGGCTCAAACTCTGTAAACCGCTCAAAGGGGATTGTTTCGTCAACGACGATTTCCCAGCCCATTTTCTTAAATGTATCTCTCATACCCTCGCCGCAATACAGAGAGTATTCGTTTTGAGATTTAATAACTGCAACCTTTTTGTTAATAGGCTGAAACTTACCGGCGTCAATCATACGCTGAACAAACTCGGGGTATTCAGTCTGATATTTTTTATAAGACGGAACAATGTTTGTAACGTAGTGATATTGACCGGGGTTAGTTGTAAACAAACGTTCCTGAGCCTGAGCGTAGGAGCTTGCAACGTAAGGCATTTTGTTTTCCTCAACAATATCAAGCTCAACAAGAGATGGGTTTACCATACCGGCTACAAGAATATCTACGTTGTCTCTGGTTATAAGACGGTTAACAACTGTTGTAACGGTTGAAGGTTCTTGGTTTTCGATGTCACCTGTAACTATTTCGAGCTGATGACCCATAACCCCGCCGGCGGCGTTGATTTCTTCTACGGCTAAGGTTGCGCCTCTTATAACGTCCTCGCCATGACCTACATAACGGCCGCTTAATGATACGGGCATACCTAACTTAATAACACGTCCGTCGTTAGCGGCTGGGGCTTGACTTGCGGCTGGGGCTTGACTTGCAGCCGGGGCTTGGCTTGCGGCCGGGGGTTGAGAAGTAGTTTCTTTTGCTGCAGGGCTACAGCCTGCAAATGAGCAAATCATAACAAAGCTAAGTAAAGCGGCTAAGACAACGTTAAACTTTTTCATTATTATCCTCCTCCAAATAAACCCAGGGAAAATACTACAACTATCCTTACTACTCTTTTAAACTACTCTTTTAAGCTCAGCGCACCTGTAGAACAAGCCTTAACACATTCGGGATGACCCTGGCATAAGTCACAAATCCATGCCACATCTGTTTCGGGGTGGACAAAGGCCGATTTAAACGGACAAGCTCTTATACAAGGGTGGCAGCCTTGACATTCGTCTATAAGAACCTCCATTGCGCCGGTTGTTTTGTTTCTGTTAATAAGCTCGTATGTACAGGCTAGAGCACAAGCCGGTTTTGCACATTGCTTACACTGGCGCAGTATGATTTTATCGCCGCTTTGTTCAACAGAAAGCCTTGGAGCGCCGTTTTTCTCCGTGCAGGTTTTGATACATAACCCGCAAAGGGTACACTTTTCGCTGTCAAATGTTATTTTCATTAAAATCTCCCCCAAGGGCTGATTAGTTATCCTTGCAAACTATATACAGACTTACAAACGGTTCGTCGCCTGTAGGGTATGAGGTATGGTTACTTCTCGCCGGCAGATAAATAAGGTCGCTGGGAGAAGCATGGGTTATTTCGCCGTCGCAGTCAAAGTCGGCCTGGCCGCTTATTATATAACACCATTCGGCGGCGTCGCCGTGATCATGGCGTTCTAGAGCCTTACCCACTTCGCAGGAGAATAGACCGACCTCCAGCGCACCTTCAATTTTTTCCCTAACAAGCAGCGGTATGGCATAACCCCAGCCTGTATCTTTTTTTTCGACCTTTAGCTTACTCATAATAACTTCCCCTTTTCTTGAAATATTGATTACTATTAATTACTATACGTCAATCTGACCGCCAACGATATAATCTTCCCATTCCTCGCCGTTGGTAACGTACATGTTACCGCCTAGATGCTGTAGGGTTTTAATTTGTTTTGGATCAAAATATTTATCGGGCGGGCCTCCTTGAGCAACGTCACAGAATGTACCCTCGTTAACAAACGCACCAACAACCTCGCCGAAAAATGTAGTATGATCGCCTGCTACAACGGAGTTTATTACCTTACATTCCAAAGCAGCATAACATTCGGCAATCCGTGGGGTTTTTATGTAAGTTGATGGTTCTACGGTCCAGCCGGTTTTCTCGAACTTGTCATACCGGCGGCCTGATTTGCGTCCACACCAGTTGGACATTTCGCCCATAGACATATCCGGCAGATTTACTACGAATTCACCGCTGTTTGCTATAAGGTCATGGGAATACCGTTTAGGGGATATAGCTATGGCTACCACAAGAGGTTTGTGTGATACGGGGGTTGCCCAAGCCAGCGTAATAATATCGGGCTTGCCTTCGTTGTCGATACATGTTGCAAGTACTACCGGGCGCGGTAATAAGATAAAGTCCAGTCCTGTTTTAAGTTCTATCTTTGCCATAGATTAAAGTCCTCCTTGTTTATATAATATATTGATGTTTATCTGTCGTTTGGCAGGCCGTTTTCGCCTATTGGGTCGTATTTACCGGCTTTAAAGTCGCAGACAAACTGAGAAATATCCTCTATCAGCGCTTCAAGATACAGCTTGCCTTTTTCTGCTGTGGCGGTTTCGGGGTTGCCGTATGCGCCGTAGTATTTGTCGCTGTCGGGCCATTTGTTAACTATACAGGCTCCGGCATCAAAGGAAATACACTTACGCATTTTGTAGTTGTCTGCCACTTCCTTTGCTTTGTCCTTTTTAACCGTGTCGTTAAACAGGTACATAAGAATTGAAGTTTCCATTTCGTTGGCGTGGGTTCCGTCACGGAAGTTTTCGCCGATTGCGTTGCATTTTTCCGCCGCCATAAATATGTAGGTTCCTACGGCTATGGAGATACCCAAGTCTTGATACTTGTCAATAAGCTCGTAAGCAGCAGACTGCATAAGTATAAGGTTTGGGTTGTGGCCGTTTATTAAGAAGATTTTCTTGAACCCGCAGCGTATCAGGCTGTAACATATATCGTGCAGCGCACGCCTGAAGGTTTCGGCCGTAAAGCTTATAGTGCCGGGGTAGCTTTGCCATAACTCAGAATACCCAAAGTTAAGGGGCGGCGCTACTAGGGCGTTTGTCGCTTCGCCAACAGCTTTAGCGATATAATCCGCCGAGGCGATGTCTACCTTAAGCGGAAGATGAGGGCCATGCTGCTCTGTTGCGCCAAGGGGGACGATAACTACGGTGTCTTCGGCAGCAAGTTTTTTTGCGTCCTCCCAAGTCAGGTTTTCCAAAAGCATTTCAGTCACTCCATTCTTTTAGATTTTAGAGACTTCTAATTTAGTAAATTTTAATAAAAAGCTCCTCTTTGAAATATAATTGTCAGTTATATTGTA
>CAZEYG010000094.1:0-7142 GCA_964516575.1 uncultured Defluviitaleaceae bacterium | reverse complement strand
CTGTAAAAATTCCTCAAGGCTATTATTTGCCAAACTGGAATATTTAGCGTATATTTCGCCAACGATGCCAACTTTTATTTTATTGGTATGTACTATTGGTATTTCGGCAAAGGATTTTGCTATTTTATATAAATTTTCCTTTAAATCCCTTTTGGTGTAACCTTTGTTTCCTGAAAATTGTTTCGTCAAAGCATTTATCCAGTATTCAACGGTCTTTTGACTTTTGCCCTTTTCAATCTCATAGGGCTTAACCTGATTATTAAGTAACATCAGCGTATCCCCATAAGCAACCGTAGCCAGCGCCTTTCTTAACATCGACAGCGTAAGGCTGAAACCACTGTTTTTTTCGAGCCCTGAAAGGTTTAAGGATATTACAGGTATTTTTTCATAACCTGCCGCAATAAGGGCCTTTCTTAAAAGATGTATGTAGTTTGAGGCACGGCAGCCGCCGCCTGTTTGAGTAATCATAAGGGCAGTCTTATTAAGGTCGTATTTCCCGCTGTTTAAAGCGTCTATCATCTGGCCAATAACTAAAAGCGCCGGATAACAGGTATCATTATGTACATATTTAAGCCCTGCAGTAACAACGCTGTCGCCTGTGTTCGTAAGAAGCTCCATGTTGTAGCCATGGTTTATAAATACATTTATAAGCAGCGAAAAATGAATATCCGCCATGCTTGGTATTAGAATCGTATAGGTTTTTTTCATCTTTTTAGTAAAAACTATACGTTCGTTTGTTTGTTTTTTCATGTTATCAATTCCTTTTAAGTGGTAGCTGCAAACAGGCTGCGAAGCCTAATTTTAACAGCGCCTAGGTTCGTAATTTCATCAATCTTAATTTGGGTATAGATTTTGCCGCTGGATTCTAATATGCTGCGAACCTCGTCGGTAGTAATGGCGTCTACGCCACAGCCAAAAGAAACAAGCTGCACAAGGTTCATATTTTCTTTGCCCTCTATGTATTTGGCGGCGGCGTAAAGCCTGCCATGGTATGTCCATTGGTTAAGAACAGTAACAGACTGCTTCTTTTTTGGGTATTCCAATCCGTCCTCGGAAATAACTGCGGCGCCGCATTCAATTATAAGCTGGTCTATACCATGGCTTATCTCCGGATCAATATGATACGGTCTGCCGGCTAAGATGATGACAGGCAAGTTATTTTTTTCCGCTTGACTCATTATATATGAGCATTGTCCCCGGATTCTTCCCAAATAAAAATCATGTTCCGCATAAGCCTTTACAACAGCGGATTTAATCTCCTTTATCGTTATTCCGCTAAAGTATTTGCCTAGTATCCTATGGATTTTTTCAACAAAATCCTGTTTTCTGTGAATTCCTATGTAATCGTATATAAAGTTAATGCCACTTATTTCAGATACATTAGCCGCAATAACCTCGGGATAATAAGCGACAACGGGGCAGTTGTAGTGATTGTCTGATATGCCCTCATCTAAATTATATGTCAAACACGGGTAGAAAATGTTGGTTACACCTTCTTTTACAAGAGCGTCAATATGCCCATGCACCAGCTTCGCCGGAAAACAAACCGTATCTGAAGGTATAGTATGCTGTCCGTTTAAATAAAGGCTTCTGTCTGATAAAGGTGACGTCACAACCAAAAACCCAAGCTCACTAAAAAACGTGTGCCAAAACGGCAGTAATTCAAATATATTAAGAGCCATCGGCAGACCAATTTTACCTCGATATTTTTTTGTTTGGGGCGGCTTTTTCGTATATTCTGCAAGTAAATCCAGCTTGTAGCTATAGATGTTTAAATCCCGGCGGCCGGAGGATTTATTAACAGGTTTTTCACAGCGGTTTCCACCGATATATTTACGCCCGCCGTTAAAAGCGTTAACTGTTAGCTTACAGCCGTTTCCGCATAAACCGCAGGTTGTAACCGTAACCTTATGAGTAAAGCTCTCAAGCTCTTCTTTTGTTATAATGCTGCTTAATTCAGGTCTTCCTGCCGCCTTTTCCTTAGCGTACAAAGCAGCGCCGTATGCGCCCATAAGCCCGGCAATCCTTGGCCTGACAACATCTTTTTGAATCTCCATTTCAAAGGCTCTAAGGACGGCGTCGTTTAAAAACGTGCCGCCTTGAACTACGATGTTATCACCTAGCGAACCGGCAGTTGTTGCTCTTATAACCTTATAAATTGCGTTTTTAACAACACTTACGGAAAGCCCCGCAGAAATATTTTCAATAGTTGCGCCGTCTTTTTGCGCCTGCTTTACAGATGAATTCATAAACACAGTACACCTAGAGCCTAAGTCAACCGGCCTATCACCGAAATACCCCAGCTTAGCAAAATCCTCTATGTTATATCCAAGAGCCCCTGCAAAGGTTTGAAGGAATGAACCGCAACCTGATGAACAAGCTTCGTTTAAGAAAATGTTGTCAATGGCACCGTTCTTAATTTTGAAGCATTTTATGTCTTGTCCGCCGATGTCTATAATAAAATCTACGTTAGGCATAAATCTTTTGCTGGCTGTAAAATGAGCCACTGTTTCAACTATGCCGTAATCAATATCAAAGGCGTTTTTAATTATTTCCTCGCCGTAACCTGTAGCGGCTGAGCCTTTTATATTAATGCCTGGAAAAGATGTATAAACGTTCTCTAAAAACTCCTTAACTATCGGAACAGGGTTTCCGCTGTTTGGTACGTAACTAGACGACATAATTTGCCCAACTTCGTTTATAAGCGCCAGCTTCACTGTAGTTGAGCCGGCGTCTATTCCGATATACGCAATATCCCCTTCATTATATACGTTACAAAACTCAACATCGGCTTTTTTATGACGGTTTACGAAATCGTCATATTGATCGGTACATGTAAACAAGGGCTGGCTTGACGAATAAACACCGGCAGATTTATAACTCTCTAAGGCTTTGATAAGCTCCCCAATATTCATTTTTTCATAATCCTTAGAGCAGTAAGCCGCCCCTATAGCGATATAATAAATAGAATTTTCCGGGCATATTCCCGCCGTTTTCAGAGTACTGTTAAAGCTATGGCGCAACTCGGAAAGGAAAGTAAGGGGCCCGCCCAAATACACAACCTTTCCGATAATATCCCGGCCTTGAGCAAGACCCTGTATCGTTTGGTTAACGACAGCATTAAAAATGCTTGCACAAATGTCGTTTTTCTTAGCGCCCTGGTTCAAAAGAGGCTGAATATCCGACTTGGCAAACACACCGCATCTAGAAGCAACAGTATATATTTTACTGTATGACATTGCCAAAGCATTCATTTCATCAACGGTAATATTCAAAAGCGTGGCCATCTGATCGATAAACGCTCCTGTGCCGCCGGCGCAAGAACCGTTCATTCTAACCTCAAGCCCACCTGTTAAAAATAAGATTTTAGCGTCCTCGCCCCCAAGCTCAATTACAACGTCTGCATCCGGAATCAGTTTTGTTACTGCCGACCGGGCTGCATACACTTCCTGAACAAAAGGCACAGACAAATTATCCGCCAAACCCATACCAGCCGACCCGGCAATACATATATTAAAATGTGACTCATGAGGAAATAAACCGGCTATTTCACTCAACATTTCAACTGCCTTTTCTTTTATCTGGGAGTAATGACGTTTATAGCTTTTATGTAGAATGTTTCCTGTATTATCCAGTACGACACATTTAAGCGTAGTTGAGCCTATATCAAGACCTATTCTCATTAAATGCACCTTTCTTTATAAATTAACTTTTGGCTTTCTTTATAAGCACATAATCATACTTATGCTTAAAGCCATCTCTTTTATGCAGAAGTATTACAAGCATAAACATTATACTACCGATTTTTTAATTTCTCAATATGTATTTGCTGGACAAGAAGCCAATAAACGGTTTATTAAATAATCCTCTTTCTTGACGCATATAAACAATATTTTTTAACTCAAAATAAAACGGACACCTTATAAAAGGCATCCGTAGACATCCGTCATAATTATATTTTATTTAGATTTATCGCTGGCGCTTACGTTTACGTCAAGATTAACAGCGGAAAAACTCTCGCGCATTTTTGTATCGGCCTTTTTGTTATCCATATTATAGACATCCATAACACCTATGTTTCCGGCTTTCAAAGCCTCAGCAATAGCAAGGGGTACTTGCGCCTCGGCTTCCACAACCTTTGCACGCATTTCCTGAACATGAGCTTTCATCTCCTGCTCGTAAGCAATGGCGCTTGCACGGCGTTCTTCGGCTTTTGCCTGTGCAATCTGCTTATCGGCTTCAGCCTGCTCTATTTGGAGCTGGGCTCCGATATTTCTGCCTATATCAATGTCGGCTATGTCTATTGATAGAATTTCAAAGGCAGTCCCCGAATCAAGGCCTTTTGAAAGAACAGTCTGAGATATTTTATCAGGGTTTTCCAAAACCTCCTTATGGCTTTGAGATGAGCCAACTGTCGTAACAATACCTTCGCCAACTCTGGCAATTATCGTTTCCTCACCGGCGCCGCCCACAAGCCTAGCAAGGTTTGCACGTACGGTAACTCTAGCCACAACCTTAACTTCAATACCGTTTATGGCAACGGCTGAAATCCATGGTGTCTCAATAATTTTTGGCGTAACACTCATTCTCACGGCTTCAAAAACATCACGCCCCGCAAGGTCGATAGCACAAGCTCTTTCAAAGGTTAACTCAAGCTCTGCTCTGTGAGCTGCAATAAGAGCATCCACAACGTTTTCAACATGGCCGCCGGATAAATAATGGGATTCAAGCTGGTTGAGAGAAATACTAAGCCCCGCTTTTGAAACCTTTATAAGAGGGCGAATTATTCTGTCAGGACGAACACGTCTTAACCGCATACCTATAAGCGAAAAAATACTTACCTTAACGCCTGCAGAAACAGCAGAAACCCAAAGCCCTACTGGTACAAAGCTAAAAAAAACCGACAACACAAGTATTGCAGCCAAAACTAAAGCAAATGTGCCGAATATAGCAACATTTGGTAACATATAAAAAACCTCCTTGTGTTAAAATTACTGATATTGACCCAATTGTCTAACTATAACCTTACTGTTTGTTACTTCCACAACCTTAATTCTGCTGTTTTCTTTTATATAAGCCCCATCTGAGCAAACCTCTAATGATGTGCTGTTAAAATCAGCAATACCGAAAGGTTTTAGCGGGGTTTTTGCAACGCCTTCCTTGCCTATAAAAAACTCCAAACCCCCTAATTCTTTTTTTGCTTCGTTTAACGTTTCGTCCAATATCAGCTTGCCATAGAGCTGGCGCTTTTTGATGTATTTAACTGCAAAATTGGCCGAAATAACCAGCAGCGCCAAAATAGTCAAAACAATATATATTCCGTAAGGCACATTTAATATAATAATCGCAAAAGCACAAATAAAGGAAACTATTGAAGATATGCCAAAGAATCCAAAACCTGGGGCAAACATCTCGGCTAATGCCAGCGCTATTGCTAAAACTAAAAGAAAAATAGCTATATTAACCATATAATACACCTCCTTGCACTAATTACAGCGACAATTGTTAGGAGTTAGAGCTTTTTTGTGATATGCATTTTTGCCGAAGCTTTTTCTTTAGGCTTCTCAACAGGCTCCTTGCGAATTGTATCCTTAACGTCATTACTGATTTTTTTAATACAATCAGAGCAAAACTTTCCTGTTGTTATCGGTTTCCCACAAGAATCGCACTTTACCTCTCCAACCATACCTTTTGAAATTTCCAGCCTGCCTTCTTTTATGTAGCGTATAATTTTCTTTGCGCTAACACCAGTGGCATCAGAAACCTCTCCCATACGACTGTCGGGGTGCTCTTTAATATAAAGCCTAACCTCTTCAAATATCTTTTCTTCTTCATCAAAGCAGCTTTTACATATAGCTCCTATTTCGTTTGAAAACAATCTTCCGCATTTAGGGCAATTTATTATTGACATTTCAATTCCCTCCTGTTAGGCATTTGGCTGGTTTACAGAACAAAACCTATCTTTTTCTTTACCTTATTAAGCATACGCTCTGCTATGGAGTTTGCCTTTTCGGCGTTTGTTTTAATTATGCCGTCTATATAGTCTTTGTTTTTTGAAAGCTCCTTAAACCGATTTTGTATAGGCTCAACCTCGGCCACAACAGCCTCACCTACAGCCTGCTTAAACACGCCATATCCTTTACCGGCAAACTCTTCTTCCGTTTCTTTAATAGTTTTACCCGTAGCGGCGTTATATATGTTAATCAGGTTTTTAATACCCGGCTTGTGGTCAGAATAAATAATGTTATTATCGGAATCCGTAACTGCACGCTTTATTTTATTAATTATAACCTTTGGGTCGTCAAGCAGGAAAATAACGTTGTTGTCATTAGCGTTTTCAGATTTGGACATTTTTTTCTCCGGCTCCTGAAGGCTCATTATTTTTGCGCCGACTTTGCCAATATACGGCTCCGGTATTTTAAACACGTCGCCGTATATATTATTAAATCTCTCGGCAACGTCACGGCAAAGCTCCAAATGCTGACGCTGATCTTCCCCAACAGGAACAAGATCGGTGTTAAAAAGCAAGATGTCAGCCGCCATCAAAACAGGATAAGTAAACAATCCAGCGTTTATATTCTCTTCATGAGTTTTGGATTTTTCTTTAAATTGGGTCATGCGGTTAAGCTCGCCCAAGTAGGTATAACAGTTAAGAATCCAGCTAAGCTCCGCATGTCCGCTGACATGGGACTGCATATAAATAATATTTTGTTCAGGGTCAAGGCCTGTTGCAATATAAAGCATAAGTAAGTCACGGCATTTTTTCCTAAGCTCGGCTGGGTTTTGCCTGACAGTTATTGAATGAAGATCCACTATGCAATAAAGGCAATTATATTCGTCTTGCAGAGCCACCCAATTTTTCAAAGCACCTAGATAATTACCCAATGATGGAAAACCTGACGGCTGCATACCGCTAAATATTATTTTTTTCTGCTGTTTATTTAAGCTGATGTTTTCATTTGTAATTATATCGTTCAATTAATGCGCCTCCCGGCTGCTTTTATCTGCGTTTTTGTTGTATATTTGTTTAATTATATTGTATTGTATGACACAATCATATCACTGACGACAAAAAAAATCAAGGTTAACAAGCTATTTAGCGACTATTTTTTTTACACCTTTTTCAAATTTAACCCGTGGCA
>CAZEYG010000093.1:0-7230 GCA_964516575.1 uncultured Defluviitaleaceae bacterium | reverse complement strand
CCAAAGCTGGTAGGCGAGGTTTTCGAATTTATTAAGAAAATAAACAAGGAATTAGGTATTACAATCGTCCTTGTTGAGCAAAATCTGACCGAAACCCTTGAGCTGGCCGATTATGCTTATGTTATTCAAAACGGCGAAACAGTTATTGAAGGCTCCGGTCAAGACCTTATGAGCAACGAGGATATTAAAAAGGCTTATTTGGGGCTTTAGAGAGCTTTAAAGGTTTAATTAAGGGGGATTAAAATACATGCTTAAAGAAAGAAATCAACTTGAAATACAGAAAAAGCTCCAAGACGAAATGAAGCGCCGTGGTCTTGATGCTTTGGTTCTTACATCGCCGGAAACAGTATATTATGCAACAGGTTATGCCAGCGCATTCCTGTTTTTTACAAGGTCACAAGGTTATACAATGGCTGTAGTTCCGGCCGAAGGGCCATGCGAAATAGTAGTTATGGAAATGGAGCGGGGTACTGTCAGTATGCAGTGCAAGGACGTAAAATGTAATACATATCCTGTTTGGATTTATCTTGACGACGTAGAAGACGACGGCAAGGAAAAACCCGCCCAACCGAACCTTAACGCACCCTTTGATATTGTTGTGGAAATTATCCGCTCTAAAAAGACCAATCCAAAGGTTGGTATGGAGACGGAAATACTTCCCGTGCCAAGATATGAATATGCCTGCTCTGTATTCGGGAAGGAAAATGTTGTAGACTGCGAGCCTATGCTTAGAAAGGTTCGTGCAATTAAAACAAAATGGGAAATTGATACTCTTAGAAAAGCGGCTCAATATGCCGAAAAAGCTATGTTTGAGACATCACGTGTTGTTCAGGTAGGTTGGAGCGAAGCCGAGGTTTTGGCTGCTTTTAGAGAGGCTTGCTTCCGTCAGGGTCTTGAGGTTATGGCTCATAACTGCGTGCCGTCTATAGGCAGTGGGTATGCGCCGATGGTTATAGCCCGAGATGTAACCCTTAAATCCGGCGATATTGTCAGGCTTGACGGGGGCCCGATTATCGACTGCTACGTTTCAGACATTTGCCGGACATTTATAATCGGCGAAGCAAGAAAACCACAGGAAGAGCTGTATGCTCTATTAAAGAAGGCTCATGACAGAGAAATGGAAATTATCGGACCGGGCGTAAAAATGAGCGATGTATTTAAAGAGGTTATGAGTGTATTTCATAAAAGCGGCGCAACAAAATATAAAAGAGGTCATTTCGGCCACTCTGTTGGTTGCAACAAGTTTGTCGAAGAATATCCGTTTATTGCGCCGGATAACGACGATGTTTTAGAGCCGGGTATGGTTATGTGCATAGAAACTCCCTATTACAGCGGCGCCAACGGCGGCTTTAATATGGAGGATGAGGTAGTTATAACCGAAAACGGCTTTGAACGCTTCACAACCGTTAATGAGGATTTATATTGGGGCAGAAGATAGTAACTAACTTGATTTAAAACTGCTAATAAAAGGAGAGAGTTAAATTGCAAAATAAAAGAATGGTTATGATACCGGGGCCAACACCTGTAGTACGTTCTATTCAAAACCAAATGGGCAGAGAAGTTGCTGCTTTTGGTGATCCTGAATTTATAAACGATTATAAAGTGCTTATAAGCGAGCTTAAAGAGCTTTGGCACTGCACAGGTGAAGTTTTTGTAGTTGCCGGTACAGGTACTTTAGCTATGGAAATGGCTGTTGCAAACAGCGTAAAAGCAGGGGACAACGTTCTCCTTGTAAGCCACGGATTTTTCGGCGACAGATTCGTTGAGATTTTTGAGCGCAAGGGAATAGTCCTTGACGTTTTAAAAAGCGAATGGGGTAAAATTGTTCCTGTTTCCGAAATTGAGAAAAAACTTAGTGAAAAAGCATATAAAGCCGTTTTTGTTACTCATGTTGATACTTCAACCGGCGTTTGCGCTCCGATAGCCGAAATCGGCAAGGTTGTAAAGAAATATGAGGATACTCTGTTTGTTGTAGACGGGGTTTGTGCCACTGCTGCCGAGCCCGAATACATAAACGATATGAGCATTGATATTTTATTCACCGGCTCACAAAAGGCCTTTGGTGTTTGCCCCGGCTTGTTAATTTTATGGGCGAGTGAAAAAGCAATGGCGCGCCGCAAGTCATTAGGACAGATTATTGAATACTATTGCGACTTTGACAAGTGGCTTCCTATAATGCATGATCCGTCAAAATACTTTGCGACTCCGGCGATAAATCTTGTTTGGGCGCTTTTGGAATCAGTACGTATTATAAAGGCTGAAGGTTTAGAAAACCGCTACGCAAGACATATAAAGATTGCTCGTGCCGTGCAGGCCGCTTTGCTTGCAATGGGCTTTAAGTTACTTGCAGAGGACGGATACAGAAGCGTCGCCCTTTCAAACATCATTTATCCCGACGGTATTGACGACGTTTCATTTAGAAAGGCCATGTATAGTGAAGGTGTTGTTGTAGCCGGCGGCTTAGGCGCATATGCAGGTAAGATGTTCCGTATGGGGCATATGGGTAATATTGATTTGCATGACGTTACTGCCGTAATTTCAGCTATTGAGAGAGTGCTTGGGGATAGGGTAAAACCTGGTACTGCTGTAAGCGCATTTATGGAACAATACAACAAAGCATAACAACTCCAATTATTATAAAAGAACAAGCGGCTTTGGTTTTGAAAGCTGCTTGTTCTTTATTGTCTGTATAAGAGGGTTATGTTACGGCGGCAATTAAATATGTCATTTGAAGGAATACCTTATGTACGTGGTTCTCCCTCCGCCGTAGGCTAGGTCTTGGACACCACATTTTCCATGTTTGTTAATTGTCTTTAGTGTTCTTCGCTTGACAAACAAATTATAGTTAGTGTATACTAACCATATAAAAGTTAGTTAAAGCTAACTTGTTTTAGGGAGGAACTATGACACTAGGGAAAACTTCAATAGGAAAGAGTGTAAAATTATTACAGGTTGGCGGCGAAGGTGCGTTAGGCCGTCATCTTTTGGGCTTGGGGCTTACACCGAACACGGTTGTAACAGTCAGAAAAACAGCGCCGATGGGTGACCCGATTGAATTAAAGTTACGCGGTTATATATTGACACTGCGAAAAAGTGATGCCGAAAAAATCGAAGTCGAGGAGGTGTCGATATGATATTTGCGCTTATGGGGAACCAGAATTGCGGAAAGACTACATTATTCAATCAGCTGACAGGCTCCAATCAGCATGTCGGGAACTTTCCGGGTGTAACCATTGAGCAAAAAAGCGGCGCTATTCGCGGACAAAACAATGTTTCTGTTGTTGACTTACCCGGTATATATTCCTTAAACCCATACACAAGCGAAGAAATCGTTTCAAGGGATTTTGTTTTGAAGGAAAAGCCTGATGGTATTATTAATATAATAGACTCGACCAACATTGAGCGAAACCTTTTTCTTACCTTACAGCTTATAGAGCTAAATATGCCGATGGTGCTGGCTCTTAATATGATGGATGAGTTTAGCGGCAACGGCGGAAGCATTAAACTCAAGGATTTATCGGAGGAATTAGGTATTCCAGTTGTTCCGATAAGTGCCGCTAAAAATCAGGGTATTGACGAGCTCATCAAAATTTCCATACAAACCGTAAAAGCCAAAGAAAAACCAAGGGGCATTGATTTTTGTGATGGTGCATTCCACCGTTCCTTACACGCTGTTGCTCATCTTATTGAGGATAAAGCAATCAAGTCCGGTATACCTACATACTTTGCCGCAACAAAACTTGTTGAGAGCGACCCTTTGCTTGAAAAAGCATTGGGATTAAATGAAAATGAAATACAAACGATTGAGCATTGTGTTTTGGAAATGGAAAATATGTTACAAACTGACCGTGAAGCGGCACTTGCGGATATGCGATATGGGTTTATAGAAAAGCTGTGTAGAAAAACCGTAATCAAGCCGTTTGAAAGCAAGGAAGAAATTTTCAGTACAAAAATTGATAAGTTACTTACGCATAAATATCTAGGTATCCCTGTATTTTTAAGCATAATGCTGACAGTTTTTTGGCTGACATTTGAGATTATAGGCAGTGCGTTAAGCGATTTGTTATCATTCGGCATTGATAGTTTATCCGTCGTGACCGAACAAACATTACAAGTAATGCAAATCAATCCTGTTGTACAGGACTTGATTATTAACGGTATATTTGCAGGAGTTGGGGCTGTTTTGTCCTTTTTACCGATTATTGTAACCTTATTCTTTTTTCTTTCAATGCTTGAGGACAGCGGATATATGGCAAGGGTATCGTTTATTATGGATAAACCGCTCCGCAAATTAGGTCTATCAGGCAAGAGTTTTGTGCCAATGATTATCGGTTTCGGTTGTTCCGTTCCGGCTATTATGGCAGCAAGGACGCTTTCAAGTGAACGTGACCGCAGAATGACAGTGCTTCTCATTCCGTTTATGAGCTGCTCTGCAAAACTACCGATTTACGCATTGTTATCGGCGGTATTTTTCCCAAAATATGCGGCGCTTGTGATGATGGCTTTATATGTAACAGGCATACTTATCGGGATATTAACTGCTTTTGTTTTCAAAGGGACGCTGTTTAGAGGTAATTCAATTCCGTTTATTATGGAGCTTCCAAATTACAGAATACCGTCCGCAAAAAGCGTTGTGTTACTTTTATATGACAAGGCAAAGGACTTTTTTCAAAGGGCATTTACAATTATTTTTATTGCATCGATTGTAATATGGTTTATGCAGACCTTTGATTTGCGTTTTAATGTTGCGACTGTTGCAAATGACAGCATACTTGCAACAATCGGTCACTATATAAGTTATATGTTCACGCCGCTGGGTTTTGGCGATTGGAAAGCCGCAACGGCACTTATAACCGGATTTATTGCAAAAGAAGCTGTTGTTAGCACACTCGCCGTATTAGCCGGCACAACTATTGATAATTTAAGCGGCGCATTAACCGGAATTTTTACGTCACTTAGTGTTGTCAGCTTTTTGGTATTTACTTTGCTCTACACCCCTTGTGTTGCGGCTGTAGCGGCAGTTAAACGTGAGCTTAGCCTACGTTGGGCAATTTACATGGTGTTATTTCAAATAAGCGTAGCTTGGGTGGTAGCCTTTGGCGTGTATCAAATCGGCAGATTAATTGTGGGGTAACTTATGAATATACAAACAATTATTTTACTGTGCATTATTGCGCTGTTAATTGGTTTTGCCTTGTACTTTGCATTTGAGAATCGTGGCAAGAGTTGTCACGGCGGTTGCAAGAATTGCAACTCAAGCTGTAGTAAAAAACACAAGCCGTAGGAGGTTAACAGTGTTTTTTCTCCACTTGCTCTAGCTTAGAGCAAGGATTTCGACATGAATTGAGGGGTACTACAACAAAAAGACAGAAACATGGCTAATGCCCAGCTTCTAACTCACCCCCGCCAAATCAGGTTTTTAAACTTTGCTTTGGCGGGGGTTTCTATTGTAAGTGTTATGTCTAACAAAATACTTCGTCACCATAATACACTTATGTTAAAGCGGTTAATCTTATTTATTCATTTAATATAACCCATAAGCGCAAGCATCATCATAATTCCGGAAACATTATTTAAGGAGGACTTTCGCTTTTCCATACAGGCAATGTCTATGTCATATATGCCGTCACTATGCACAGAATTATCAATACTCTTTCTTGGGTTTCTGTTTCCCATAGCCATTATTTCAACTGGTTCTTCATAAGGTGGTGCCTTCATCTCATTGCTTATACTTTCAGCCGTTTTTAAGACATAGAACATTTCGATAGCGTTATCAATAGACTGCTCATACGACTTATCCATAAAATTTTTCAGTGACTTCAATAGCTCTATTTCCCTAGATGCTTTAATTTCTATGCTTTTTTTGTGTTCTTCTACTGCGCTGTTTAGCATTTTTGACAATTCCCTTGAAATATTGTCTATCATTTTACTCACTCCTGGTTATTTATTTTTAAAACTTAAGGATTCATTGTATAAACTTTCCTATATCTATTAATCCCCAGCCTTGCTGATTTTGCGAATAGTTAAGGTTTATTGTGCTTTTTTTCAGCTTTAACTTAACCTCGTTAGGCGTTAGGTTAGGGTATTTTTCAAGCAAAATAGCTATAGCTCCGGAAACTATCGGCGTTGACATACTTGTTCCGCTCATTTGCATATAACATTCAGAAACAATTTTATATTTTTTTTCTTCAGCAGTAGTTATTGGGAATGTATTTGTCAGACATGATATGATGTCTGAGCCTGGTGCAATTACGTCAGGCTTAATAATACATTCCGAAGTGGGGCCTCTTCCTGAAAAATTTTCCAAGGTGTCGCCCCATATTTTTACAGATTTATTATCATCGGAAGCGCCGACTGTTATAACCTTTCGGCTTATGCCCGGGGACGTTACCGTATTAAAATCAGGGCCGTTGTTTCCAGCGGCAATAATCATTACAATTCCAGCATCCCACGCCGCTTCAACAGCCTTGACTAAAGGGTCTTTTGTACCAATATCCTGAGTACCTATGGATAAGTTTGCAACCCGGATGTTATAAAGCTCTTTATTATCAACAATCCATTGCAACCCCGCAAGAACATCAGCCGAATTACCCTTTCCGTCTTCATCCAATATTTTTATAGCTACTATATTACTTTCCGGCGCAATGCCCATATACTTTCCTTTTGAGCTGTATCCGTTTCCGGCGGCGATACCGGCTACATGGGAAACGTACCTAAGTTCCTCATCAAAAAAACATGGGAAAATGGGAAGTTTCTCGCTAATGATTGCTAAACATTATAAATTCTGCTAACACTAGCTCATCATATAATACGATTCCGAATTCCAGCAAACACACCCATTCATTATGTTAAGAATACTATGTATTATATTAAACTAGGGCGTGTTTCCACTATCCGAAATGTACAAATTTTGAATTGATTTTATTCCTTGCAAGGCAAATTTTCGCAGGAATATAGGAAATATTTCAAGAAAATTTAAGGAAGCAAGGAGTAAAATCAGCCAAAAGATGGGCGTTGAGCGGTAGTGGGAACACACCCTAACTATTGAAAGAGGTGAAAACTTGAACAAGCATTCATGTTGTGATGACATATGTATACTGCCAAAAAGGGTAGACATTCCAATTGAATTGTATAAATCCCTTCAAGGCCAATATTTTATAGGATACGCCGACAACCTGTCTTTCGGCAACAACACAAGCGCATGGGCAAGGCTGTATAACCCTTGCCATT
>CAZEYG010000092.1:0-7250 GCA_964516575.1 uncultured Defluviitaleaceae bacterium | reverse complement strand
AGGCAGCCCCCAAATAGCTGCGCCCAAAAACGTAACAGGCAGCGTTATAAGCCAAACGGTTAAGCCGTCAAAAATCATACAAAATAAAGTGTCTCCGCCGTTTCTTAAAATTCCGACAATAGTTGAATAATTAACCATTCTAAACATCATGCCAAGGGACATAACAAGGACGATAGCTTTTGTTAAGTCCTTTACCGTATCGGATACATCCACAAAATTTAAAACAACAGGTGAAAGCAGATTGAAGAAAAGGCCGGTTACAATACCCGTAACAAGAGAGAAAATCATACATTTCCTAGAATAACCGATAGCCAGCAAAGGCTCTCCTGCCCCTAGAGAATTAGCTATCATAATGCCTGTTGCGTTTCCGAAGCCCATACCGACGGTAAAAAACAACTGGTTTACTGAGCTGGCGATTTGATAAGCGCCCTGGCCGTTTGTTCCAGTATATTTAAAGAACGAAATGTAAATCGTCGTGCCGATAACCCAAAAGGTTTCGTTTATAATAACAAAGGAGGCCACCCTGAAAAATTCCTTTATAAACAAAAGGTTGGCGCTTAAATAGTTTTTCAGCTTTCCGCCTACGGGTAGCTTATAACATTTAATCATTATAATCTGAAAGCAAAGCTCAGTGAATCTGGCGATAACCGTCGCCGCCGCCGCACCCTGCACGCCTAAGCCACGGACATATATAAAATAGTAGTTAAGCGTAATGTTTAATACTATTGCGATGCCAGTTGACATCAAAGGAAACGTGGTTTGGCCAATACATCTTAGCGACATGTTTATTGTAACTATAAAGGCTAATAAAAAAAAGTTTATTACAATAATCCGTAAATATTTAGCAGACAGCTCTATTACAACGGCGTCGTTGGAGTAAAAACCCATGATTGCGTGGGGCTTAAAGCAAACAATAAGCGCAAAAACAGTGGCAAGAATAAGGCCGGAAAAAATACAAACTCCCATTGTTTTATGTATGCTTTTGGGGTCGTTTTTGCCCCAAAACTGGCCCATAAATATAGCGCCGCCGCTGCCTATGCCAAAGGTTATAATCAAATACACAAAAAATATTTGGTTAGCTAGGCCAACGGCTGTTATCTCATTAATGCCTAGGTGTCCTATCATAATAGTGTCTATTATGCCAACAGACGCCGTTAGCACCTCTGTAAATATAATAGGTACTGCCAAATAAAGCAGCATCCTTAAATACTTTTTGTTTTCATTAGATAAAATCATTAAAAATCTCCTTTAATATACCTTAAACGATACCTTAAACGCTATCCTTCGGTTTATCAACAGGATTGTTATTAGGCTGCTTGAAGTAATAAACGTTTAAGTACCATATGACAGCTAAAACAGAAAAGAACGTTACTGCTATATTTGCGGTTATGCCTATTATAAAGTTTAAGGCTTGACTTAACACACCTGGTGTTTTCATCTCAAAAAACGAAAAGACTTCAGATGTTAGAAACGAGCAGCTCATGACAAATATAAGCACAAGTACCGCCTTGAAAAACTTACCTTTTAATACTCTGGCGCTTTCCTTTAAAGCCGGAATGCCGCATTTTCCGGTTAAAACAGTTGCAGTCGCAAAGAAATAAAAGGACACAAGGCATATAAGCCCGGGGATTAAAAACAACGCCGACCCGATTGAAATAAACACAACATAAAGAAAAGCGTTAAGAATCAGCTTTTTCCATATCAAGAGGGTTGAATCCAAGAAACCTGCCGGAGAAAGCTCCTGCTCCCTTACAAAACCGTCGCAAATATATGATATGCCGGCGCTTGCTAAAGGTTCAAAAATAACAAAGACAAACAGCAGCACAAGATAATTCGACAGAAGAATATCATATCCAAACGGCAGCTTAATAAATGAACGGATAATCTCCTCGGGGTTTAAATAAAAAATAATTTGCATCGGCAGATAAATCAAAAAATTTATGGCTAAAATGTAAATAAACTTTTGCTTATACAGGGACGTAGTTATTTTAAGAAGCCTATTTAAAGGCAAATAACCCGACTTTATTTCGTTATACACAAAAAAATGCCTCCTTATGCTATAATATTACCCGGCAGTGAAAAACATTAATGACATATTTAATTGCCGCCGTAATAGCTTTGGCTTTTGATTATAGCACATAGGTTTTAATAAGGTCAAATATATAGAAAAGAAAAGGAAAAAACGGAGGGGTAAATATGAGAATACTACTTGTTGAGGATGAAATAAACCTTGCACAGCCGCTTGTGGAAATCTTAAAAAGGAATAATTATGATGTTGAATGTGTTCATGACGGAAAGGCGGGGCTGCATTTGGCTATGTCCGGCATATTTGACATTATACTCTTAGACGTTATGCTGCCTAAGCTGACAGGTTTTGAGATATTAAAAAAGCTTAGAAAATCTGATACTGAAACACCTGTTATTCTTCTTACAGCCAGAAACAGCGTAAGTGATAAAATTACCGGGCTGGATTATGGCGCCGACGATTACTTGCCAAAGCCCTTTAATACCGACGAGCTGCTTGCCAGAATACGGGTTGCACTAAGAAAAAACGGCAAGGAAAACAATAAAGAGCAGATTACATTCAGCGACGTTATATTATACCCCGGGCTCAATAAAATGGAGGCTAATACAAGGGAGGTTAGCCTGTCGGAAAAGGAAAGCGTAATGATGACCTTTTTCTTCCGCAACGAAACGTCTGTTATGACATTTGAAAGCATAATAGACGCTGTTTGGGGCGGCGAAGAGGATATGGAGGCAGGAGAAGCCCTTGTCCATAAATACGTTGAATTTATTAGGAAAAAGCTGCAGTTTTTGGAATCTAGAGTAAGTCTGCTTGAAATAAAAGAGCTGGGTTACAAGCTGATGTCATAGTTGGGTATGTTTTTTAAGGGTGTGATGGATTATGTTTAAAAAGCTGAGAAACCGGTTTTTGTTACTGCTTATGACAACAGTAACCGTGTTATTGGCTATGTTCTTTTTTGCGGTTGTGGCCTTTTATAATGAAAATGCAAACAGGCGAAACATGGAAATACTGGATAGGGGGTTTAATATTCACGAATCATCAAACCCAAAGGAAGGCCTAGAAAATACCGATAGGTTTTCTCCTGTTTTTTCCGTGGACTTAAAGGAAAGCGGTCAAATAGATTCAATCCATAGTACGTTTAATATGGACAGTCTATTTTACGATGGGCTTGTTTCAATTGTAAAAAAGGAAGACAAAGGTTCAGGCAGTATATTTTACAATAAAATGACGTTTATGTATAAAACCTTTTCGCTTGATATTGGGCAAAGAATTGTTTTTCTTGATGTGTCACGGGATGTTCAGGTAGCTGCAAACATGATTTACTTTTTCATTTGGAGCTCATTACCGCTGCTGCTTTTAATATTTTTAATTAGCAAATACTTTGCCGACAAAGCCATAGAGCCGATTAAGGACAGCTTTGATCGGCAAAACCAGTTTATTGCAGACGCATCCCACGAGCTGAAAACCCCCCTTGCCACAATAAACGCCAACGCGTCGGTGCTGTTAGACAGCGCTACCGACGAGCAAAGGAAATGGCTTTCATTTATAAAGGACGAAACAATTCGTATTGAAAAGCTGACCAGCGGGCTGCTTTATTTATCAAGAGAACCTGTTGCAAAGTCGGAGCGGGAAAGATGCAACCTGAGCCAAATTATAAACGGAGTATTAATGCCGCTGGAGGCTGTACTATTTGAGAAGCAGATAGATTTATCTAACGAAGTGGAGAATGATGTTTTTGTTCAGGCCTCTGAGGAGCAGTTAAGGCGGCTTATAGGAATATTCGTGGAAAATGCTGTTAAATATACGGAAAACAAGCTGTCGGTAAAGCTGCAGAAACAAGCCAAAAATGCCGTTATAACATTATCAAACAACGGCATTGGGATTTCTTCAGAGGATTTGGACAAAATCTGGGACAGGTTCTACAGAACCGACAAGGCACGTAAACACAAGGGTGGCTTTGGCCTTGGGCTGGCTATGGCAAAGTCTATTGTAGCGGAGTTGGGTGGTAATGTTAAGGTTTCGAGTGTACCGAATGAGCTTACCACTTTTACAATTATTCTGCCGGCGGCTTGAGAGGGTTGTTTTGTATTAACTGCCAGACTTTTGGTTGATTTGTTATATGATTTGTGATAGAATACTTATGTTATGATTAAGCCGATGGGCTAAATTGTAATAATACATTTTTAGGAGACGTTTTATGAAAAATAACAATACTTTGGAGATTGTGTGCTAACCGGGAGGTTTGCGTTAATACAATCTCAAACACAAACCTCCCAAAAGATTATAATTTATTCTTTAGGAGGAAAAACGCATGAAGCTAACAAAAATTGAAGAATTACAGATGAATAAAAGAATTAATATTCGGAATGAAAAGACGGCGGACTATAAAACTGTCGAAGAAATCACAAGGAAAGCTTTTTGGAATTTATACGTTCCAGGATGTAACGAACACTACTTAGTTCATGTTATGCGGCAGCATAAAGATTTTCTGCCGGAATTGGATTTTGTGATTGAGCTTGACGGCCAAATCATAGGTAATGTCATGTACACAAAGACGAGGCTGGTTGATGAGGCCGGGAAAGAAAAAGAAATCTTGACTTTCGGACCAGTTTCTATTTTGCCCGAATTCCAAAGAATGGGTTATGGGAAAATGCTTTTGGAACATTCCTTTGAACAGGCTGTTGCGCTTGGTTATGATGTGATTGTAATATTTGGAAACCCGGGTAATTATGTAAGCCGTGGTTTTAAATGCTGTAAAAAATATAACATCTGTCTGGAAAATGGGGCATATCCAACGGCAATGATGGTAAAAGAGCTTAAACCGGATGCCTTAGAGGCCAAAAAATGGGTTTACTACGATAGCCCTGTCATGAGTGTCGACGAACAGGAAGCACAACGTTTTGACGACAGCTTGGAAAAAATGGAGAAAAGGTGCCAGCCAAGTCAAGAAGAATTTTATATCCTTAGCCATTCTACTATAAATGAGGTTTCTGATGAGGTTTCTTTAGTAGAATAAAGATAGCGATAAGTGTACTTACAGTATTATACTAAACTAGAGAGGGCATTACTTAGGAAACTAAGTAATGCCCTCTTAGGCTGTTGACAAAGTGGCGAAGCACTTTGGCAAGTACTGGTGTCTCAATCCCCCTTTTTAAGGGTGTGGTTAAAGTTTTCACGGCAAACTTTATCGGGGGTTCCTCGGGGGTTCCATTGTAGTATTCTGTATTTTTGTCGGTCTAGGGGTTTTCAAATAAATAAACCTCAACAGAGGCTTCCTTATTCATAAAGCCGCAGCCCTTAGGCACTTTAACAAACCCGTTTGTCCCGGCTAAAAGCGCTATTAAAGACGAACGGATAGGATATGGCTCCGCCAAAACCTTGTCCGGCAGGATATGGAGCTTAACGGCAAAGTATTCGTCCTTTTCGGGGTTAGATTCAATATCATCGGAAAGGGAGGCGCTTAAATGTGGCATAATATCAGGTTTTAACCCGCTAAGCGCTCTGAAAACATGACGTACTATGAGCATCATTATGAAATAAGCCGAGACTGTATGCCCTGGCAGACCGATAATAGCCTTGCTGCCGCATTTGGCAATAATTGTTGGCTTGCCGGGTCTTACAGCAATCCGGCTAGTTAAAAATTCAGCCCCATCAAAGGATTTAATAACTCGGTAGGAGTTGTCTTTTTTGCCGACGGAGCTGCCGCCGGTTATTATAACCAAATCACATTCGTTATGGGCTTTAGTTACGACTTCACGTATGAGGGCTTCTTCATCCTTAACAATGCCGTAGAATTTGTACTGACCGCCCCATTTCTCAATAAGGGATTTTGAAGTATGGCTGTTGACGTCGCGAATTTTAGTTTTAGAGTAGTCAACAGGTGTTTCCATACTGACTATTTCGTCGCCGGTTACAACTACGCCGCATGTTAGTTTTTTGTATACGGCAACATTTGTTATACCGAGGGTAGCTAAAACGCTTATTTCCTTTGAGCCTAATACAGTCATGCGGTTGATTACAAGAGAACCTGCTTTTGTGTCCTGACCTTTAACAACCATGTTAATACCACTGCCAACGCCTTCGTAAACAAACAGAAACTCACCTTCCGCCAAACAGCTTTCCAGCATAACGACTGCATCAGCGCCTTTGGGTATAATACCGCCGGTTGGAACATAAACGGCAGTTCCGGGAGTAACTATATGCTCTGTACCTTCGGACATAAAAACTTCGCCCAAAATCTTAAGCTTGGTGGGCTTGTCCTTTTCCGCACCTGCCACATCCGCCGCTATAACAGCGTAACCGTCCATAGTCGCCCTGTCAAAATGAGGCAAGTCTTCATTGGAGTATATATGACTTGCTAAAATACGGTTAAAACAGTTGTCTATCGGCAAAGTTTCAGAAGCCTCGCCACTTCTTGTAAACGAGTCGTAGATAACCTCAATGACTTCCGCCGTATCTTTTCCTAAACTCAAACTATATCACCCTTGTCTATCATTTCTAATTTTTACAAACGTCTATAAAAACATCTATACTGCCGCCGCAAATCATGTCGGATTTTGTGGCGTCTGTGCCTAACATGTCGCAATAAATCATTTGGGATTCAAGGTCCTTGATGGCTGCCTTAGCCACTTCAATAACTTGGTTTTCTGCCGCACCGCCGCCGATAGTTCCGACCGTTTTGCCGTCTTGTAAAATAACCATCTTTGCGCCGGTTTTTCGGGCTGTTGAGCCTTTTGTACCGGTTATTGTAGCGACGGCGTAGATGTTGCTTGTGTTGTTTTTAAAGGCGGATATAATGTCGTCGTCCCAATAACTTCCACCGCCGTTTTTGTTTTTTATAGCTATGATTTCGGCGAAAATGCTGACGGCTATTTCGGCAGGAGTTTGTGCTCCTATTTGCAAGCCGATGGGTGCATGAACGGTTTCAAGAGCTTCCTTTCTGTAACCGTTCTTTTCCATTTGTTCCGTTACAAGGTTTACCTTTCGCTTGCTGCCAATCATACCAACGTAGGCGTATTTGTTCTTAAGTATTATCTCAAGGCATAACCTGTCGTGGAGATGCCCGTTGGTCACTATGACAAAATAACAGGCTTCGTCGTATTCGATTTTATTAAGCCCGGTCTCAAAGGGGCAGCAAAGGGTTGTGGCTCCGGGGAAGCGATCTTGATTCGCAAACTCAGGGCGGTCGTCTATTACGGTAACATGAAAATCCAAAAGCTCCGCC
>CAZEYG010000091.1:0-7284 GCA_964516575.1 uncultured Defluviitaleaceae bacterium | reverse complement strand
CCTCTAGACCCCCAGTCTAGCGCGCTACCAAGCTACGCCACACCCAGACACTAAGCGCCATTTTTAAACAAGCGCTGTGAACAACGAATTTATTATATTAGCAATTAGGAGGTTTGTCAATAGTTATTTGAAATTTACCTCTACATAATCTGCCAAACTCTACCAAGCTCTGCACGCTAAGCGGATATGCATCCGGTCTTTGCGTTAAGCAGGTTAATAAGTATTGTAGGCGAAAGCTCGATTTGCTGGCCTATTTTCCCGGCGCTTACTATCATAGATTCAAGCTCCATGCAGGAGACGTCTATAACAGTCTGATATTGTTTTTTCATTCCAATAGGTGAGCAGCCGCCACGGATATATCCGGTTATTTTGTTTATATCAGCAACCTTTATCATTTCAACGGATTTTTCTCCGACAGAAGCTGCAGCGGCTTTAAGATTAAGTTCTTTAGCAACAGGTATAACAAAAACAAAATAGTTTTTGCTAGAGCCGCAAGTAACCAGTGTTTTAAAAACATGGGTTTCATCCTTGCCAATTTTCTTCGCCACAGAATGACCGTCAATCTCGCCGTTGCTTTCATAGGTATAAACGTTATACGTAACTTTAGCCGTATCCAAAATTCGCATTGCATTTGTTTTTGAAATAGCCACTGCAAGCCTCCTAGTTAGAATGAATTAAACTTAGATATACCCCATTTCATCAGGTATGCATACAATGCCATATTAGTCAGAATTAAAATTATAATGGCAATAAGTGAGTAGGAGTAGAACGATAATAAGCTGTTTGTTATTAACAAAACATAAACTAAAGCTAATGTTGTTACAACAGCCATTGAAACAATCAATGAGAAAAACACACTGGCGCTTTGCTTAATAACAATGGCTTCGTTAGTATAATCAAATTTTGGAAATTGCAGGTTGAAAACAAGGCCTATTAAAGCCGCAAATATTTGAATTAAAATAGGCAGGAATATAATAATCAATGCATCAACAAAACCCGGGCGCAAAACAAAGATTACACAGGCATCTAAAAAAAGCAGCGTGCTGATACCTAAAGAAAGACAAAACCCTATTTTTGCATTAAATATCGCAGCTACATTAACCGGGCAGGACTTTAATATCCAAAGGTTTTTACTTTCTAGCGAAATTGAAGGTGACGTAGTAATCCCTGTGCAGGGTAGAAAGCATAATATCAAAGTTACAGCCTGAAACGAAGCCGAGCCGATTGATATACCCGGAAAAAGCATATCTAATACATCAGTGCCTTTTATAATCAAAAACACACCTAAGCCAATATTTATCAAAAAAGCAAGGCCGCAGTTGAGCATATAAGCCGGTGAGCTTACAAATTTGGCCGCTTCTTTTTTGAAAAGGGCGATAAATGCGCCTTGTGATTCTAGCCGTTTTTCCTTGTATTGAATTTTTTTCGCCTGCCGCTTTGTTGTAACGAGTCTAATAAAATATTTAGACAGCAAATAATAAACCAACCCAAAGGGCACAAAACACCATACAATAAACCCGAGAAACATGGTAAAGTTACTTGTTTCAAGAGCCATACCGTAATAATAAAATGGCGGAAGCAACTTCTGAATAGTGTCGCCGATAGCCGCGCCGTTTGCAACAACCTGATTAACGTTTGCCGTAATGGTTGTATAACCCCATACGTATAACCCTATCAAAATAAGGGATATGAGAGTTATAAACAAAGACTTGTTTCTTAACCTGCCTGAAATTGCCGAAACAATAAAGCCAAACAAGCAGGCAAAGGTCATGTTAAGCAAAGGCAGAATAATGGCAGTTAGTAAAAATAAAATATAATAAACAACCCCCGGTTTTGCAATATAAGCATATATAACACCGGCGGGAACCAGTATTATTACAGCAAGCACATAACTGATAACAGACAACGCAAGCATACGGCTGCCTAAAATATACACCGGTTTTATTGGCATGGAAAGCAGAAGCTCATTGTCTTTTGCTTCAAACAACATCGACTGGGATATAAACACGCTAAATATAACCGACATACTGAAAAACATTAACCCAACATTTGAAAAATAAACCCAGCCCATATCAACCGCCAAAAGACCAGCGGCAAGCTGATAAAACATTATGCTAAAGGAGGTTATTAGAGAAAGACCCACATACACAGCAAGAAGGCCAACTAGAATCCCTTTTTTAATACCCTTCGATTTACCGGGCCGAAAAAAAAGACTGCTTTTTAAAAGAGCCTGCAATTGGATTTTAAGCATAGATTTAAACATCGCCATCACCTGTCAATCCAAGGAAAACCTGCTCAAGAGATTTATCGCCCCGCACCGTGTCGGTATCACCGCAGGCTATAAGTTTTCCGCCTCTAATAATTGCTATTTTGTCGCATATTTTTTCCGCAACATCAAGGACATGAGTTGAAAAGAAAATAGCTCCGCCATTATCGCATATTTCACGCATAACACCCTTTAGCAAATGAGCAGCTTTTGGGTCAAGGCCAACAAAAGGCTCGTCCATAATCATAAGCCGTGGCTCATGGATTAAAGCGGAGATTATAACAAGCTTTTGTTTCATGCCGTGGCTGTAAGTGTTTATCGGCTGGGCTAAATCACCTGTCAGCTCAAACATATCGGCATATTTCTTTATAAGCCGGTTACGTGCCTCAGATGAAACATAGAAAACATCGGCGATAAAGTTAAGATATTTAATACCGCTTAAAAAATCGTATAAATCAGGATTATCAGGAATATAAGCTATACGTTTTTTGCATTCCAGCGGGTTTTCGGAAACATTTATTCCGTCTACAAAAATAGTACCGCTGTCAAAGCCAAGTATACCGCAAACGGATTTTATAGTTGTTGTTTTACCGGCGCCGTTATGGCCTATAAAACCGAATATTTCTCCTTTCTTGATTTCAAGCGACAATCCGTCAACTGCTTTTTTGTCGCCGTAAAGTTTTGTCAGGTTGTTTATTTTTAGCATAAGAAATTCCTTTCGTAGAAATTTATAAAGTAGGGGATAAGCTGTAAACAAGCCTATCCCCATACCTGATTAAAATCATAGACTGCTATCGCTAATCCTTTTTGGAAGGCAAAAACGGTGCAATTTTTGCCGCAAAGGCAGGCATTGCTATTGTCTGGAGATAAACCTTACCGGGGCCAGTTAAGGTAGTTAAAAACAAACCCTCGCCGCCAAACAGCATGTTGGAAAAGCCCTTAACCAGCTCCGCCGAATAACCAACAGACGCTTCATAAATAGCCACATTACCCGTATCTACCAGCAGTCTTTCGCCCGGCTTTAGATTGATTTCCTTTATACTGCCGCTTAGCTCAAGAAATACAAGGCCGTTGCCGCTAACCCTTTGTAAAACAAAACCTTCACCGCCGAATAACCCACCTTTCAAGCCCTTAACAAGCTCGACTGATAGCTCGACTGTAGGTTGAGCGCATAGGAAAGCGCTTTTTTGACAAACATATTGCATTCCCCCTGATAAATCCAGTGTAATAATATTACCCGGATATGAGGAAGCAATGGTTATAGCTTGGTTGTCAGTTTCTGCCGTAAAAGTGGCCATAAAAAGGGAATCGCCCGAAAGCATCCGCCCTAAACCTTTCATCAAGCCGCCTTTCATGTTAGTTTCCATTCTTATGCCGTCGGTCATCCAACTCATGCCGCCGGACTGGGTGTAAATACTCTCGCCGCGGTTTAAGCTAATGGTTACGGCAGGCAGATTGTCTCCGAAAACTTCATATTTCATATACCACTAACTCCTTACTAAACAGATTTAAAGGCAATATATTTCAGAAGGATTTACAATTTCTATGCCGCCGTTTTTAAGATGGTTAAGCCCCTCCTCAACATTATCAATACATAATACTACAACGGCCTTTTCGTAATCATGGTCAATAAACGCATAGGTGTATTCAACCTGAACATCTGTTTCCTTAAAGACGCTTAGTACCTTATGAAGGCTTCCCGGCGTATTACCCATATATACGGCAAGAACATTGTTTTTAGTTACTGTAAAGCCGTTGTCCTTAAGGGCTTTTTCGGCTTTAGTTGGGTCGTTAACAATAAGCCGTAATATTCCAAAATCAATAGTGTCGGCTAAGCACAGAGCACAGATGTTGATGTTGTTTTCGCTCAATACCCTTGTTACTTCGCATAATCTGCCGCTTTTGTTTTCTAAAAATATAGATATTTGCTCAACGTACATGTCCGCTACCTCCTTAATAGGCTTTATTTTTTTCTGTTATCTATTACTCTGACGGCTTTACCTTCGCTTCGTGGTATGCTCTTAGGCTCCACAAGCGTAACCTTAACCTTGATGCCTAATGTGTTTTCCAGCTTTTGGGTTAGCTTTCTTTCCAGCATTTCGATTTTTCTTACCTGATCGGAGAACATAGCTTGAGAAAGCTCTACCTTAACCTCAAGGGTATCCAGCTTTCCTACTCTGTCAACGACTATTATATAGTGGGGTGAGGTTTCTTCGGAAAGCTCTAAAAGCACGCCCTCAATCTGGCTTGGGAATACGTTTACGCCTCTGATTATAAGCATATCGTCGGAACGGCCAAATGGTTTTTCCATGCGGACGGTTGTTCGGCCGCAAGCGCAAGGCTCGTCGATAAGCCTTGTAATGTCTCTTGTTCTGTATCTGATAAGGGGCAGCGCTTCTTTTGTTACGGTAGTAAACACAAGCTCACCCATGGAGCCGCTTGGAAGCACCTGGCCGGTTTTGGGGTCGATTATTTCGGCTATGAAATGGTCCTCGTTAACATGCAGGCCGCATTGGCATTCACATTCAAAAGACACGCCGGGGCCGATAATCTCGCTTAGGCCGTAAATGTCGTAGGCCTTGATAGAAAGGCGTTCTTCAAGTTCAGAGCGCATTTCCTCCGTCCAGGGCTCTGCGCCGAAAATAGCGCTTTTTAGCTTGAGCCTGTCTTTTACTCCGGCTTCTTCTATCGCCTCTGCTAAATAAAGACCGTAAGATGGCGTACATGCCAGCATAGTAGTGCCGAAGTCTTCTAAAATCTGGAGCTGCCTATGAGTATTGCCGCCGGATATGGGTATGACGGAAGCGCCGATTTTTTCGCCGCCGTAATGAGCACCGAGGCCACCTGTGAAAAGGCCGTAACCGTAAGCAACCTGTAAAATTGTATTGCTGTCGCCGCCGGCGCCGGCGATTGTTCTTGCCATAACTTCACTCCAGGTATCAATGTCTTTTTTGGTGTAACCAACTACCGTTTGCTTGCCGGTTGTGCCGGAAGAAGCATGGATACGCACAACGTCTTTTTGCGGCACGGCAAAAAGGCCGAAAGGATAATTATCCCGAAGGTCTGTTTTTAAGGTAAAGGGGAGCTTTTGCAAGCAGCTTATGTCTGTTATGTCGGAAGGTTTTATGCCTGCTTCATCCAGCTTTTCCTTGTAGAACGGCACGTTGTTGTAACAGCGCTCAACCATGTCACGTAGTCTCATAGTCTGTAAGTTCTGTAAATCGCTTTTATTCATGCACTCATGTTGCTTATCCCAAATCATTTTTTTAACCTCCAATAAATATACTAAGCTGTAATATTCAAGCCGGCTTCAAATGCCTTAATATTAACATCCAGGAATTTTTTTGGTACGGTGTTTTCAATAGCTTTTAGCCAAAGGTTTTTATCAAAATCCATCTTTCTGGCTAATACGCCTAAAAGCACAAGGTTAACCGCCTTTGCATTACCACACAAAACGGCTGTTTTTAATGCGTCTAGGGACGTAAGCCTTGGTATTACACCACTCATAACTCCGATAATGTTTTCGGGATATTTAGCGGCGCCGGTAATAACAGGCATGGGCTCAATCTTTTGTGTGTTAACAATATATGCGCCATCTTTTTTAATATACGGCATCCATCTGTAGGCTTCAAGCAACTCAAAGGCAAGAATATAATCAGCTCCGCATTCGTCAATGATAGGAGAGTGGACTTTATTGCCATATCTGACATATGTAACAACACTGCCGCCGCGCTGTGCCATGCCGTGAATTTCAGAAACCTTAACGTCGTAACCGCAGTCAACAAGTAAGTTTCCGAGGATTCTGCTTGCAAGAAGCGTACCCTGGCCGCCTACGCCTACAATCATGATTGAAGTTGTGTCTTTCATATAGCACCGCCTCCTTGTATGGCATTAAACTTACAAACTTGGCTGCATAGGCTGCAACCGGCGCAAAGCGTATTATTAATCTTCATTTTGCCTTCCTGCATTGTAATAGCGGGGCAACCCAGCTTCATACATATTTTACAGCCGGTGCATTTTTCGGATATTTCATTGCATGGCGATTTAGGTACTCTTGCTTTAATAAGCACACAAGGACTTTTAGTTATTATAGCAGAAAGCTCTTCCGCTGCTGTTTCTTCCTTCATAATCCGCTCAAAGCCTTCAAGATCAAATGGATCACATACAACAACCCGCTTAATACCTAGGCCTTCCGCCAGCTTAGCTAAATCAACCTGTGGCGCTGGCTGGCCTTTGATGTTTTGGCCGGTGGCCGGGTTATCCTGATGGCCGGTCATGCCTGTTATGGAGTTGTCAAGAATCAAAACGGTGGATGTGCCGCCGTTGTATACCATATCCACAAGGCCGGTTATGCCGGAATGGATAAAGGTTGAGTCGCCGATAACGGCAACGGTTTTCTTAGCAAATTCACTGCCCCGGGCTTTTGTTATACCGTGGAGTGTGCTTATACTTGCGCCCATGCATACGCATAAATCCATGCTGCTAAGGGGCGGCAGAGCGCCGAGAGTATAACAGCCGATGTCGCCGGTAACAGTAAGTTTTAGCTTGTTAAGGATATAGAACACGGCTCTATGGGGACACGCCGGGCATAAAACCGGCGGGCGCACAGGTGGGGTTTCTTCGGGTTTTATAGGAGTAAGCTCTTCTTTTAAAATCAGCTTCTTAATCATTGCCACATTAATCTCGCCGCAAACAGGGAACAGCTCTTTTCCTATAAGATTTACTCCGATAGACTTGCAGTGATCTTCAAGGACGCTGTCAAGTTCTTCGATAACGTACAATGTTTCAACATTTGCAGCAAAATCCTTTATCAGCTTAACAGGCAGCGGAAAGGCCATGCCGATTTTAAGGACGGAAGCGTTAGGTAACGCTTCTTTAACGTACTGGTATGCGACGCCAGACGTAATAATCCCGATTTTTTTATCGTTATATTCAGTACGGTTTATGCCGCTTTCCTCGGCGTAAGAAGTCAGTTTTTTTGTACGTTCCTCGACGACAACGTGTCTGGCCTTCGCCAT
>CAZEYG010000090.1:0-7307 GCA_964516575.1 uncultured Defluviitaleaceae bacterium | reverse complement strand
TCGGAAGGGCCTGGTAAGGTAATTGATATTATGGAAGCACTTAAGGCCAGTGTAGAAAAAGTACAGAAAGAAAAAGAATTGGCGTAATATGTTTGAAAAGCTAAATGTTTACAGGGAAAAAAGAGATTTTAATAAAACCCTTGAGCCGGAAGGTGGAGCCGCGGAGTCGCAAGGGTTTCTTCGGTTTGTAGTTCAACATCATATAGCCCGCAGAGAACACTATGACTTTCGTTTAGAATGGGATGGCGCATTACTTAGCTGGGCGGTGCCCAAAGGGCCGTCATACAATCCCCAAGACAAGCGCTTAGCGATACAGGTCGAGGATCACCCCATGGAATACCGAAACTTTGAGGGCATCATACCAAAAGGGGAATACGGCGGTGGCGTGGTTATGCTTTGGGACGAGGGAACATGGGAGCCTTACGGGGATGTGGATGAAGGGTTACGTAACGGCTCTATCAAGTTTGCGCTTCAAGGTAAAAGGCTTAAAGGGAAATGGGCATTGATAAGGCTGAAGACAAATGATGGAGCAACAAAAGATAACTGGTTGCTGCTTAAAGAACGGGATTATTATGCCAGCAACGTAGATGTTGTTTCTCAATTCACCACCAGCATTCGCACCGGGCGAACCATAATCGAAATTGAACAAGGTTACGAGGATAAAATGACGAAAAATCCCTTTTCCAACGCAAATGTGCAGTTGGCTAAGCTTGTGACTGCCGCTCCTAAGGAGGAGGGATGGCTTTATGAGCTTAAATACGACGGCTATCGGATTTTGGCTTTTGTGGAAGCCAATCGGGTTAGGCTTATTAGCAGAAACGGCAGCGACTATACGGACAAGTTCCAAGACATTGCCAGTACAATCTCCAATTGGTCAGCAGGTAGGGCAATGGTTCTTGACGGCGAAATGGTAATTACCGACGAACAGGGTAAAACCGATTTTCAGGCTCTGCAAAATCACCTGCGAAGCTCCAGCGGCAAAAAACCCACATACATTGTCTTTGATTTGCTTGCATTGGATGGCAAAGATTTGCGCTCTTATCCACTGCTCCAGCGTAAAGAAACCCTTCAAACCATTATGCAGAATGCACCGGGCAGCCTTTACTACAGTACACATATAATCGGAAATGGCAAAGAAAACTTTTCTGCGGCTTGTAATTCTAATTTGGAAGGTATCATCGGTAAAAAAACCAGCTCCGTTTACAGCGGCTCCCGTAACGGCGACTGGATTAAGCTTAAATGTGCCAAGCGCCAGGCATTTGTGATTGGAGGATTTACACTTTCTGCTAAAAAAACGCGTGGAATCAGCTCGTTGCTGCTTGGTCTTTATGAGGAAGATAATCTTGTATATGTTGGTCGGGTTGGTACAGGATTCAGTCAATCGGACATCAAAGAGCTGAAAGCAAAATTTGAAGTTATAATTAGGCTTTTGCCTGCTTTTAAAAGTGCCCCTAAACCGAGAGCAGATGAAGTCATTACATGGCTTGAACCGAAGTTAGTAGCCGAGGTTCAATTCGCTGAATGGACAAATGATTACCAGTTGCGACATCCAAGCTACAAAGGATTAAACACGGATAAGAATCCAAAAGATGTTAAAGCCGAAAAATCACATGATGATGAAATAAACGAAATGGAGCAAACTGGCGGCGGCGTAATAATAGAAGGTATTAAAATCTCAAATCCCGATAAAATCCTCTTTGATACATCTGAAATAACCAAAGAGGATGTTGCGCGTTATTATGCCCTGGTTTCAAAGCGGATGCTGCCATATGTTAGTCATAGAATTCTTAGTGTTGTGCGTTGCCCAAAGGGGGTAGGTCAAGCAAGTTTCTTTAAAAAACATCCTGCTGGGGACAGTAAAAACATTGTCTCAATTTCTGTTGCTAACAGTAATGGAGATAAAAAGGAATATTTCTATATTGATGGAGTAGAGGGGCTTATTTCAGAAGTTCAGATGGGTACACTGGAGTTTCATACTTGGGGAAGTAACATCCTAGAGCTTGAAAAACCGGATATCATGGTTTTTGATTTGGACCCGGACGAAGGTATGGAGACTGATATAGTGCGCCAAGGAGTGAAGGACTTGAAAAGCATTCTGGATGAGCTGTCGTTAAGCTCCTATCTTAAGACCAGCGGTGGCAAAGGATACCATGTTGTGGTTCCATTAAAACCGTCCGTTTCATGGGATCGATTTAATGGCTTTGCTAAACAAGTGGCTCAGGTAATGGAACAAAAATGGCCTGACCGCTACACAAGTAATGTTAGAAAACAAAAGCGTACAAATAAAATATTTATTGACTGGATTAGAAACGGCAGAGGTGCTACGAGTATTGCTCCTTATTCATTGAGGGCACGAAAGGGGGCAAAAGTATCTATGCCGATTACGTGGGATGAACTTGATACGGTTTTACCCGATAGTATCGATTTGGCTGACGTAATTATGCGAATCGAAAGAGAAGACCCTTGGAAAAACTTTTTCAAAAGCAACCAAATGCTGAAATGATGATTAACCAAAACCCCACCGGGAATATTCAAACCGGCGGGGCTAATGTTTATACTATTTAAAGCTGAGGAAAACTACTGTTTTGTTTTATTTCTATAGGATAATGCCTCGGACAAAACACCGGCAATTTCTTTAAAATCGCCGTCCTGAGGGTTTAACGGCTTCCAGCATATACTTACGCTGTCGTCTTTGTAACGGGGAATCAGATGCAGATGGAAGTGATTAACAGTTTGCCCGGCAGACACGCCGTTATTTTGCAATACGTTCATGCCGTCGCAATTCAACGCTTCCTTTAATATACCGGCTACTTTGACGGCAAGGGCAAAAAGCCTGCCTGCCGATTCTTCATCCAGCTCATAGATGTTTTCGGCGTGGCATTTTGGGATAACTAAAGTATGGCCTATGCTGCTTGGATATCTGTCCAAAATCACTTTAAATTCTTGGTTTTCGTAAATTGTATACGAAGGAATGCTTCCGCCGATAATTTTACAAAAAATACAATCGCTCATATCTATCCCCCACTAATTAAATTGTTCGATTTCGTCCAGCAACTTGGCGAAAACGCTAAGAGCTGTTGTAACAGGCTCTTTTGTAGCCATGTCTACCCCAGCGGCTTTAAGCAGAGGGATAGAGTAATCACTGGTGCCACTCTTTAAGAAATTAATATATTTGCTTGCAGCCGGCTCCCCTTGTTCCAAAATCTTTTTGGATAATGCAACTGCGGCGGAAAAACCCGTAGCATACTGGAACACATAGAAGGCGCTGTAGAAATGAGGTATACGTGACCATTCCATAATTATTTTGTCATCAATTAAAACTTCATTGCCAAAGTACTTTTCAAGCAAACCTTTATAGGTTTCACAAAGGGAATCAACTGTCAGCACATCGCCGTTTTCGGCCATCTTGTGAGTTTTCATTTCAAACTCGGCGAACATAGTTTGTCTAAAAACAGTGCCTCTGAATTGCTCAAGAAAATAATTAAGCAGGTATTTATGCTGGGCTTTGTCTGTTACAGTTTTAAGCAGATGATCCATTAGCAGGGCTTCGTTTACTGTAGAAGCTACCTCGGCCACAAATATGGTGTGGCCGGAATAAATATAGGGCTGCGTATTCCATGAGTAGTAGCTATGCATAGCATGACCCATTTCATGCGCTAGGGTAAACATATCGTTAAGTTTATTGTCGTAATTTAACAGCACATATGGATGACATCCGTATGCGCCCCATGAATAAGCGCCGCTGCGCTTGCCGGCGTTTTCGTATACGTCAATCCACCCATTGTTATAACCATCCTCTACAATACGCATATACTCGCTTCCCATAGGTTTTAGAGATGTAAGTACAGTGGATTTTGCCGAATCATACAAAACCTTGGAATCAGCATTTTTAACAATAGGCGTATATAAGTCGTACATAGAAAGTTCGGAAAGCCCAAGGAGCTTTTTTCTAAGCCGCATATAACGGTGCATTTGCGGCAACGCATCAGAAACGGCAGAAATCAAGTTTTCGACAACTTCAACAGGAATGTTCCTAGCAGATAATGCGCTTTCTAAGGAAGAAGCGTACTTTCTTGTTTTAGCATAAAATATATCCTTTTTCACGCTGGCGTTGTAGATTGTAGCTATTGTATTTTTTTGCTTAATGTATTCGTCGTAAAGAGCGTTATAAGCGCTTTGGCGGACGTCCCTATTGGTTGACTCCAAAAAAGAAATAAACCGGCCATGCGTAAGGCTTACGTCGTTGCCGTCTTCGTCCTTTATAACGGCAAACTTCATATCTGCGTTTGATAACATTGAATAGATATTATCAGGCGCTTGCGCCATTTCTCCTGTTGCGGCTAAAAGCTCTTCCAGCTCAGGTGATAAAACATGTTCTCTAAGGCGGGTAAGGTCGTCAATATAATGAGCATACATGGCAAATTCTTTGTTTTCCTTTAAGTAGCCTTTGAGTATTACTTCATCTATAGATAATATCTCTGGGTCGATAAAAGCAGTGGCTTGGGACAGCTTTGTTACCAAGCTGTCGGCTTTGTCTGACAAACCCTGATAGAAGGATATGTTGCTGTCCTCATGGAGCTTCATTCCGGCGTAAACGTAAACTCTGCTTGCCCGTTCGTCTACTGAGTCACGAAGCCTTAAAACTTTTAGAAGTATTTCGCAGTTATTAAGCCTTCCTTTATAAGCATTAAACTCATCAAGAAGGGCAATTATTTCGTCATATTCCTTTTGCCAAAGCTCATCGGTTGCAAAAAGGTCAGATAGTTTCCATTTGAATTTTTCTTCTATTTCGTTTCGGGTTTTTTCTTTTATCAGCATAAGCATTCTCCTAGTATGGTTTTATGGTATAACCCCAGCGGCAAAATTAATGACATATTTAATTACCACCTTAATATTATACCACAAATTTCCTTTTGTTAGTCAAGGAATTATATAAATCTAATTGTATATAAAAAACATTTAATTTGCTATTGTACTTTTTATATCAATGTGTTATTATACATAATCGTATCATATAGAAGATACTTTAATCCTTGCTCCCACTGGGGGCCTAATGTCCAAAAGGAGGTGTAGTTAAATGAGAAAGTATGAACTAGGTGTTATTTTAAAGGCCGGTCTTGAAGAAGAAGCGCAAAAAGCGGAGTTTGAAAAAATTCATGAGTTGATTGCTAGGTTCGGCGGAAGCGTTGATAAGGTTGATGACTGGGGCAGAAGAAGGCTTGGTTATGAGATTCAAAAGCAAACAGAGGGCTTTTACAGCTTCATAACCTTTACGGCTCCGACCGAAGCGCCCGCTGAAATCGAAAGCCGTTTACGTATTACTGAAAGTATACTCCGTTTTTTAATTATTAGTCAGGAAGCGTAACAAAGGGGGCTTTTATATGAACAAAGTAGTTTTAATGGGAAATTTGGCCAGAGACCCCGAAGTAAGATATTCTCAAAGCGCTGAGCCTGTAGCAATCGCCCGATACTCATTAGCCGTAAACAGGCGGTTTAAAAGAGAAGGAGAGCCGGATGCTGACTTTATATCTTGCGTCGTATTCGGTAGACAAGCGGAATTTGCAGAGAAATATTTAAAAAAAGGTATGAAGATTTGTATTAGCGGTAGCCTTAGAGTCAGTAGCTGGGACGATAAGCAAACCGGACAAAAGAGATGGACTACTGAGGTTGTAGTAGATGAGCAGGATTTTGCCGAAAGTAAGGCTTCCTTTGAAAGCCGCACCGGCCAAAACTTTCAGTCACCAGCGCCGCCACAGCAAAAGCAGGATAGCGGATTTGGCGGAGACAGCTTTGCCTCCATTGCTCAAAGCATCGACGACGACGATCTTCCCTTTTAATTGCTTTAATTATTAAAGTTTCAGATAAAAAATTTAGATGAAGGAGGTCGGCTATGATACAGAAAAAACGTGGTCGCAGAAAAAAACGTGTATGTGCGTTTTGCGCTGATAAAATAAACGTTATTGATTATAAAGACGTTGCAAAGCTGAAAAGATTTGTTTCCGAAAGAAGCAAAATATTACCTCGCCGTATTTCAGGCAACTGTGCAAAACATCAAAGGGCTTTAACAATTGCTGTTAAGAGAGCTAGGCATATGGCTCTTATGGCTTTTACTCAAGACTAACACGTTTTAAAATGGCATAGGCTTTAGTCTATGTCATTTTTACTATAAATAAAAGAGAGCTGATAGTTTGAATATTAAATTAAGGCGCTGGCAGGAAAACGATTTAAATTCATTAGTTAAAAACGCCAATAACAAGAAGATTTTCGATAACGAAAGAGATTTGTTTCCATATCCTTATTTTGATGAGGACGGTAAGCAGTTTTTAGCCATGTGCAAGGGTATTGACGAAAGAAAAACTCTCATACTTGCTATAGAGGTTGACGGCTCTGCTGTTGGTAGTATAGGGTTAAATTTAAAGGATGACGTTTACAGCAAATGCGCTGAAATTGGTTATTGGCTGGGAGAACCTTACTGGAATAATGGTATTGCCACAGAAGCCGTAAAGATGATTTGTCAAAAAGGCTTTTCTGATTATGATATTGTTCGGATACAGGCAGAGGTTTTTGATTATAACTATGCGTCACAAAAAGTGCTGGATAAATGCAAGTTTGTGCTGGAGGGGCGGCTTAAGAAAAATGTATATAAAAACGGCTGCTATCATGACAGCTTAATATATGGGCTGTTAGGGCTGTCAGCTGAACTCGACAGCCCGATGTTTGTTTTACTCAAACAAATAAGGAGTCTCTTGGTAAACATAATAGTTAAGCCAATTGCTGAAAAGAAGGCTGCCATGAGAACGCCATTTTACTATAGGTTTGGTTGCAACATCATCGTTTTCAAAATAATTTTTTGGTATGTCAACAGAACCAAGATCCCTTTCATATTCTAAAAGCAGCGTATTATGGTCATATTCTGAATGGCCTGTAACAAAAATCTCCCGTCCGTCTTTTGAAGCTACAAGGTAAACCCCGGCTTCCTTTGATTCAGATAGAATTTCGAGGTTGTCCAATTTAATAATGTCTTCTCTTTTTAATTCTGTATATCTGGAGTGGGGCACATAAAAAACATCGTCAAAACCTCGCAGAATATTAATGTTTTGTTTGTTTTTTGTATGCTCGAAAACGCCAAACAGCTTTTTTTCCAGAGGATACTTAGGAATCCCGTAATGATGATAAAGCCCGGCTTGAGCACCCCAACAAATATACAACGTACTTGTAACGTTTGTTTTTGTCCAGTTCATTATTTTTACAAGCTCAGCCCAATAATAAACCTCTTCAAAATCAAGTTTTTCGATGGGTGCTCCGGT
>CAZEYG010000089.1:0-7355 GCA_964516575.1 uncultured Defluviitaleaceae bacterium | reverse complement strand
GGGAACAGTACCTTTCTATTTGTGCCGGTGAAAGCTGGGAGTTTACAAGAATATTATCGCTTTCATACCGTTTCTTTTGCAGCCCTCTGCAAGCTAAAACCCGCTCCTTTATAGACATTGATGCTTCGGCGCCTTGCTTGATTTCACCCAACTCATCGAAATTAACAGCCGGCGCTTCAACCTGAATATCGATTCTGTCCAACAACGGACCCGATACCTTGCTTAAATATTTGCTAACCTCGTTAGCTGAGCAGGTACATTTATCCGAAACGCCGTAATACCCGCATGGGCATGGGTTCATAGACACCAAAAGCATAAAATCCGACGGATAGGTTACAGTACCCGAAGCTCTTGTTATTGTTATTTTGCCGTCCTCCATAGGTTGCCTTAAAACCTCAATAACGTTGCGGTTAAATTCGGTTAGCTCGTCCAAATATAAAATGCCTTTGTGGGATAGGCTTATTTCGCCCGGTTTTAAAACATGTCCGCCGCCTGTAAGCCCTGCATAAGATATTGTATGATGAGGCGTACGAAAGGGGCGGTTAGTGATAAGGCAGCTAGTATTTTCAAGCATTCCTGCTACGCTGTAAACCATTGTTACTGCTAAACTTTCTTCGATAGTAAGATCTGGCAATATAGTTGGCAACCTTTTGGCAAGCATTGTTTTACCAGAACCGGGAGGGCCTATCATCAGCAGATTATGATTCCCCGCAGCGCATACCTCCAGCGCCCGCTTGACTGCCCTTTGGCCTTTAACATCGGCAAAGTCAATACCTAGGCTGTTAACCTCGCCGGAAAAAAACTTATTCGTATCAACAGTAACCGGGGCAAGAGGTTCTTTTGTGCAATGATTAATTAATGCCTCTAGGCTTAAAACCGCTATTACCTCCATGCCTTTAACAAGGGCAGCCTCTTCTCTGTTTTCAAAGGGAACAATACATTTTTTTATGCCGTTTCTTTTAGCCGTATACACCATAGGTAAAACACCCGTAACCGGCCTTACCCCACCGTCCAACGAAAGCTCACCTAAAACAAGGGTATTATCCAGCTTATCCTTGCTTATAACTCCAAGGCATATCAGTATAGCCGCAGCTATAGGCAAATCAAAGGAAGCGCCCTCTTTTTTAGTATTCGCAGGCGCAAGGTTTACCATAACCCGGCGAATGCTGAAATCCTTAAACATGTTTGTCAAAGCTGTTGTTACCCTCTCTCTGGCTTCTTTTACAGCAGAGCTTGGAAGGCCTACAATGTCAAATGCGGGCATTCCTCTGTGAATGTCAACCTCCACATCTACAATATAACCTTCCACGCCGTATATAGCGCTGGACAACACCTTTGATACCATGCTTAATCCCCCAAATCACATTATTGGTTTATTTTACCTTTTAACGCTGTATTTTTCAATAATATTATAATATAATAACACAAAAGACGTGGAAGGTGAGCTTTTGGACAGAACAATACTCCATTGCGATTTAAACGGATTTTACGCCTCTGTTGAGTGTTTATTTAACCCGGCGTTAAAAACCGCACCTATGGCTGTCGCCGGCAACCCGGAAAACAGGCATGGTATTATATTGGCAAAAAACGAGCTTGCCAAAAAGCAAGGGGTTAAGACGGCTGAAACTATATTCCAGGCTAAGAAAAAATGCCCGGAGCTTGTTCTTGTTCGACCTCAACATAAGGAATATGCAAAATATTCCGTATTTGCCAACGATATTTACGGCGAATTTACCGATTTAATTGAGCCCTTCGGTATAGACGAAAGCTGGCTGGACGTTACAGGTGTTTTACATCTTTTCGGAACAGGTAAGCAGATAGCCGATAAAATAAGAGATGTCATGAAGGACCGTCTTGGGCTGACCGTATCCATAGGCGTTAGCTTTAATAAAATTTTCGCTAAGCTGGGTAGTGATTATAAAAAACCCGATGCGACAACCGTCATTACAAAGGAAAACTTTAAACAAATTCTGTACCCTCTGCCTGTTACCGATATGCTTTACGTAGGTAAGGCTTCCGCAGAAACCCTTAAAAATCTGCATATTGAAACCATTGGTGAGCTTGCGGTAAGTGATAAAAACTTACTTAGATCGAAGCTTGGGAAAATGGGTGATATGCTTTGGGACTATGCTAATGGCCTAGAGGACAGCCCTGTAAAACCTGCAACAGAAGGCCGGGATATTAAATCTGTAGGTAACGGTTTGACCTTTAAGCGTAACCTTATAGGCCTTAGCGATATAAAAACAGGAACAGCCGCCCTTTCCGACGAGGTGGCTTACAGGCTTAGGAAATATGGGCTTAAATGCCGTACTGTTCAAGTAACAATAAAAGACCCTGCCTTTAAAAGTATAAACCGGCAAAAATCTGCCCCTTATCCGACGTATCTTGCCAAAGATATAAACGCCATAGCCCTTGAAATCATAAAAAGCTGCTGGAGCTTAAAAGCCCCTATACGAATGCTTACGATTACAGGCATGAATCTGATTGACGAAAACCATATCACAGAGCAGCTTACCCTTTTTGACGATGAGACTGATACGGCTGTTAAAAAGCAAGAGCGGCTGGAGTTAACCATAGACAAAATAAGAGAAAAATACGGCAAAAGCGCAGTTATCACTGGCAGTATTCTAAACAATGAGCTTGGGATTGACGGCGATAGCTGATATGAAATTAAGGAGGCTTTTAATTGGAGGATTATTATATACTTTGGTTATCCCGAATAAGCAGCCTTGGGCTTAAAAAGCAGCTTATGCTTTTGGAGCAATTTGGCAGCGGTGAGGCCGTATTTAAGGCAAAAAAACATGAGCTCTCAAGCATATGTTTTTTGTCTGATGAAAACATGTCGGCTATTAAATCCATGCAAAATGACGGCTTTTTGGATGGTTATATATCCGACCTTGAAAAACACGGCATGAGTTATGTTTCTATATTAAATCCTGAATACCCGGCTCTGCTTAAAGAAATACAGACGCCGCCAATGGGTCTTTACATAATCGGCGAACTGCCCGATGACAGTCTGCCGAAAATTAGTCTTATCGGCTCAAGAAAATGCAGTGAATACGGGCTTACGGTTACCTATAAGTTAAGCAAAGATTTGGCGCAAAACGGAGCCGTAGTCGTAAGCGGCATGGCAAGAGGTATCGACAGCATGGCACACAAAGGCGCTTTAGACGGCGGCGGGCAAACTATTGCCGTTTTAGGCTGCGGAGCAGATATTTGTTATCCTTCGGAGAACCGTGCACTTAGAGAGCGGATTGTTAAGTCCGGCTGTATAATATCCGAATATCCGCCGGGTACTCAACCTCTTCCTGCCCATTTCCCCGCAAGAAACAGGATAATAAGCGGCCTAAGCCTTGCAACGATTGTCGCCGAGGCGGCTAAGAAAAGCGGAACGCTTATTACCGTTGAACAAGCCCTTGACCAAGGCCGTGAGGTTATGGCTATTCCGGGTAACGTTACAAGCAAGCTAAGCCAGGGCACAAACGAGCTTATTAAGGACGGCGCCGTAATAGTATCAGATTATTTTGATGTTTTTTATGCGCTGGGTATTGACAACACCACGAATAATTTGATAAAAACAAATAATAATATTAAAACGAATACAGTAAGCACACTTGCGCCAAAAGAACAAATGGTTTATGCTTGTATGAGTTATGAGCCGGTTGACATAAACGAGCTTATGGAAAAGTTTGATATGAATACTCAAACAATAACCTATATATTAACTATGCTGGAGCTTAAGGGGCATATTAAAAAGCTTTCCGGCAACAGGTTTATAAAGGCTTTATGATTGTTTGCAAACCCGGAGGAAAAGTTAAATGGCGAAAAACCTTGTAATTGTTGAATCACCTGCAAAAGCTAAAACTCTCAAAAAATTTTTAGGCAACACGTATAAAATCGAAGCGTCGGTAGGGCATGTCCGAGATTTGCCCAAAAGCGAGTTAGGCATTAATATCGAGAATGATTTTGAGCCTAAATATATCACTATCCGAGGAAAGGGCGAAATACTTTCCAAGCTGCGAAAGGAAGCAAAGGCCTCCGACAAGGTTTATCTTGCAACAGACCCGGATAGAGAGGGTGAGGCTATAAGCTGGCATCTAGTCCATGCCTTAAAGCTGGAAAACAAGGAACCGCTGCGTATTACATTTAACGAAATCACTAAATCTGCAGTAAAAAAATCCATAAAAGAAGCCCGCGAAATTGATATGAACCTAGTTGACGCACAACAGGCACGCCGTGAACTGGATAGAATTGTGGGTTATAAAATCAGCCCAATCCTTTGGAAGAAGATAAAGAAAGGCTTAAGCGCCGGCCGTGTCCAGTCAGTGGCCTTAAGAATCATATGCGAACGAGAAGACGAAATTGATAACTTTCAAAAGGAAGAATATTGGACTATAAATGTCACGCTTAAAAACAAGAGCTCTAAGTTTGTTTCAAAGTTCTATGGCGAGGCTTCCGGAAAAATTGAGCTTAAAAACAAAGCAGAAACTGACGAAGTCGTTAACACTATAAAGTCAGCCGAGTTTAAGGTTGAGGAAATAAAAACCGGCACAAGAACCAAAAAATGCCCTTTGCCCTTTACAACCAGCACAATGCAGCAGGAAGCCTCAAAAATTTTTGGCTTCCCTCCTTCTAAAACAATGATGCTGGCGCAACAGCTTTACGAAGGTGTTGACATAACAGGCGAAGGCACTGTTGGTCTTGTGTCATATATTAGGACCGACTCAACCCGTATTTCCGACGAGGCTTTGGATGATGCCAAGAAATATATAGAGGCTAATTTTGGCGGCGATTATGTTTCCCATGAAAAATCTGTAAACAAAGCAAAGGGCAAATCCCAGGATGCTCACGAAGCTATCAGGCCAACAAGCATAGACCGTTCGCCGGAAGCCATAAAGGATTCCCTTTCAAAGGATCAATACAAGCTGTATAAGCTCATATGGGAAAGGTTTACAGCAAGCCGTATGTCAAGCGCCGTTTACGACACATTATCCGTTAGAATATCCGCTGGAAAATACAGCTTCCGCTCTGTTGGCTCTGTTTTAAAATTTGACGGTTATTTAGCTGTTTATAAACGAAACGAAGAAGCGGCGGATATCGAAGCCAATAACAACGAGCCGGAAACAAAAATCCCTCCTTTAAAAGAAGGAGAAAAACTAGGTCTTTGCGAGATTAACGACGAACAGCATTTTACTCAGCCGCCGCCCCGGTTTACCGAGGCTATGGTAGTAAAAACAATGGAAGAGCTAGGTATCGGACGCCCAAGTACCTATGCCGCAACAATTGGAACCCTTATTGCAAGAGGTTACGTTACAAGAGAATCAAAAATGCTTTATTCAACAGAGCTTGGCTCTATCGTTAACAACATTATGAAAGAGCATTTTGATAATATTATAAACATTGATTTTACGGCAAAAATGGAAGAAGATTTAGATAAGGTATCCGAAGGTGACATGGAATGGAAAGAGGTTATCCGCCAGTTTTATGCCCCGTTCAGTGAAACACTTGCCGTTGCCGAGGAAAAAATCGGTGATGTTACAATTGCCGACGAGGAAACAGACATAATCTGCGACCGCTGCGGCAGAAATATGGTTATAAAGTTCGGTAAATTCGGCAAGTTTTTAGCCTGCCCCGGTTTCCCTGACTGCAAAAACGCCAAACCGTTGTATGAAGAAGCCGGTGTAACCTGCCCCACTTGCGGCGGAAAGATCCTTATAAAAAAGACTAAAAAGGGCAGGCGGTACTACGGTTGTGAAAACAACCCGGACTGCTCCTTTATAAGCTGGAGTAAACCAACCGGCGAAAAATGCCCGGTTTGTCAAGACTTTTTAGTTGAAAAAGGCACAAAGAATTTGAAAGTTGTGTGCAATAACAATAAATGCGGTTATACAGTCGTTTAACGACTATACAAAGTGAGGGGATTTGATTGTCCCATGAATTAACGGCGTCTATCAACAGACTGATAGAGATTGTTAATGAAAGTTATTCGCCGGAAGGTATTATTAACAATATTTGCAAGGAACTGGCAGAAGCCTTAAGCTCTAAGGTTTTTGTTACTGACAGATACAACAATATTTTGGTTTCCGAAGGCTTAAGTGGTTCAAAACCGCCAAAGCCTTCTGCCGGGGAAACAGCAAGCGCCGTCATACCTCTTTTGCACGGACAGCAGCTTATAGGTTATCTTTCTATTTATGGCAAGATGCCTCTTTCAGCAGACGGAGAGCTTATGGCAAAAGCAAGCTGCCCGGCCATAAATCTTGCGTTAAGATATGCCTTAAAGTCAGCGGAGGATTCAAAGACCCGAAGTCTGGATTCGGTAAAATCTGCGCTGGACAACCTGTCTTATTCGGAGCTTACGGCCGTGGTGCATATGCTTTCTGAGATACAGAATAAGGACGGCGTAGTTGTAGCCAGCCAAATATCAAAAAACACCGGTGTAACCCGTTCTATAATAGTCAGCGCCCTTAAAAAGCTGGCAGGCGCTGGGCTTATAGAAACCCGCTCAATGGGTATGAAAGGTACTTACATAAAAATTATTAACAGTTGCCTAAAAGCCGAGGTAAACAAACTTAAACCATAAGGAGCCCTGTTATGCAAAACTGCCCATCGATAACTTTTATTTTGCATAGGGATTTAAAATCTATAGCCGGGGATTTAAAGCTGAACAGCTATATTGTCCAGCATATTCTAAACGGAACCCCAAACAGGTTTGAAAGCTACGACAGCTTTAATCTCATATCATTTGAAATATACGACATAGATAAGCTGGAAACGGAGCCGGAGCCCGTGTTTATTTATCATTCGGAGGATCAGCTTATTTTTATTTGTGACAACGAAGAGCAGATGAACGAAATTAGAAACAACGGCGACGAAATGATTTATATGGAAAACAACTGCCCGAAGGTTTTATATACTTTTTTTGACAGGCTTATTAGACAGGATACTAACATGCTGGAGATTATAGAGGAGCAGATAGAGGGCTTGGAGGAGGATTTATTAACAACCGAAATAAGCGAGGTTGTTGAAGAAATAATTACCCTTAGAAGAAGCCTTCTGCCCTTAAAAAGATATTATGAGCAGCTCAACAGCATTTTTGAAGGGCTTATGGAAAACGAAAACGACATTATCCCCGAAAAAGAGCTGCGTTACTTTAAGATTTTGGATAATAAAATAGACAGATTGTACGCAAGCACAATGAGCCTTAGAGATTATATAACCCAGGTAAGAGAGGCTTATCAGGCTCAGGTTGACATAAAAATGAACAGCCTTATGAAAACTTTTACCGTCATAACAGCCATTTTCTCGCCCCTAACCCTTATCGTCGGCTGGTACGGCATGAACCTTAAAATGCCCGA
>CAZEYG010000088.1:0-7363 GCA_964516575.1 uncultured Defluviitaleaceae bacterium | reverse complement strand
TGGATCGTAGGTACAACGCTACACAAAAAGGCTATGTCTACTAATAAGTTGCCCAAAAATGATGTAATATATTTCCATCTTGGCGAGAGTGTGTCATAAATAAGCGTAAACGTAACATGGCTTCTTTGACGCTGTGCATAACAAGCGCCTAACATAACCGTCCATAGATAACACATAGAGGTAAACTCCATAGTCCAAGACTGGGGGTTGCGTAAGATGTATCGGCAAAACACTTGATAGAGGAACACGCAAAAAAGCGCTAGGAATGAGCAGACGGGTATGTAAAGCTCTACACAATCACGCAAAAATAAAACAAAGTCTTTAAAAACCACTTTATAGTCCTTCATAAAACCAACCCCTTGCGGTTTATAACAAACATGCAACCATAGTATAACCACCGAGAAACTAAGCTTAGAAACTAAGCTTAGAATTAAAAAGGCGGGCAGACGGCAAAAGCTGTCTTGCCCACCTAAAGGTTAGAACTTGTTCTTAGATTCTGTATTCAGTAATGGGCTGCTCGTGTTTGATATAGCGAAACAATCATCTTCAAAGACGAACTACAGCTTATTGAAGACAGGTTCTAAATTATACAAAAACTAATTAATAGCTTGAACCTTATCAAAGATTGTCATATCCCATGTTGAAGTCATTTCAGGATTGTCGAGATATTTTTGAAGAACCTCTTTGGCGAACGTCTTAACGTCGGCCTCATAAATTGAAAGACCTCTCTCTTTGAATGTTTGAACCAGCTTAGACTCTTTGTCATTGTTGGTATCATCGCAAACCTTTCTTCCGGCCTCGATACCTTCCATTACCCAACCTTTTTGTTGATCTGTAAGAGATTCCCACTTTTTAAGGTTTATTGTAGGCCAAACAGAGTCAACTAAGTGATTTGTTAAGCTTATTGATTTTTGAACTTCGTAGAACTTAGCAGATTCTACAGTCGGAAGCGGGTTGTCTTGGCCGTCTACAGTACCTGTCTGAAGGGCAAGATATAAGTCGTTAAATGCAATAGGTGTAGGGTTTGCGCCCATCGCCTTGCCTAAAAACACCCAAGCCTCTGAGTTAGGCATTCTTAAGTTAACACCGTTTAAGTCAGCAGGAGTTTTAATTGCCTTGTCTGCTGATAAGCTTATTTGGCGTGTGCCTAAGTAGTAAGCGCCTAAAGGTAAGATGCCTTGCTCTTTAGCAATCTTTGCAAACACTTCTTTGCCTATGTCGCCGTTAAGTACCTTAGTCATATGAGAATAGCTTGTAAACATGTAGCCTGTTGTAAACATGGAAACCCAAGGTGAGTTATTTGTTAGCCAAGCGGCACTGCTGTAAATAATGTCAGCGTCGCCAGCGATAACAGCGGCAGTCTCGGTGTCTTGGTTAAACAATGTGCCGGAGTCGTATACTTCTACAGTGATATTACCGCCGGAAGCTGCTTCTACTACCTTTTTAAATTCTTTTTGAGCCTCAGCATGAGCGTCACCAGGCACGGCGCATATTGAGTAAATCAGTGTCACCGGTGGGTTGTTTTCGACCGGAGCCGCTGAGGTAGACTCACTTGCCGGAGCGGGAGTGCTTGCCGGAGCGGAAGCGCTTGGTGAATCCGGCGCAGGTGATTGCTGTGAGCAGGCAGCCATAGAAACAGCCATAACAATACCAACAGCTAATGCAACTAATTTTTTCATATTACTTCCTCCTTTAAAAATGATTTAAGCATAGTTTTTAACATACTTACTATTAATAACCTATACCCCAATTACCCTCCATTAGTCTTTAAATAGGACATAGCAGTGTAAAAAAGAGCATAGATATTAATTCACAGATAGAGCAAAAGAAACAATTATAGTCTTTTGACTTTTCATTAATTATCTTTTTAAACTAGAAAAGTCAAAACAGCAAGCGATTTGCTTCCTATATATATTAATTAGCTAGTTATAAATTCTGTCTCGCATGAGTAGTGAAGCTTCCTTTAGAATCAAAGAGCATTCTATTAACTTAGAGTCTGTCATGGTTTGGGCTGGGCCTGAAATGCTTAACCCGGCAACAAGCTTGCCATAAGAGTTAAAAACAGGCACGCCAACGCAACGTACTCCTTCATCACGCTCAGAGTTGTCCACGCTATAACCTCGGTGTCGGGTTAATTCTAAGTTATCTAGAATGGCCGCTCTGTCGGACATAGTGTTTTTTGTAAAGCGGTTAAGCACCCTGGGTATGCGAGATTCCCATTCTTCCTTTGGGAGATGCGCCAACATAGCTTTTCCAATGCCTGTGCAGAACAAAGGAGCTTTTTCGCCCATGATGTTACGATAAGGCAAAACATCTAATCTAGATTTAGGGTGTGCAACATATAAATACAATACATTTGTGCCCCAAGGTAACCCAAAATAAACTACTTCGTCAATCTTATTAGCAACATCCACCAATATATCATAAACAGCTCTCGGATAACCCAACCGTTGGTTTATGATAAAAGCGTATTCCAACATTTTAAGCCCCAAGGCATATTTACCCGTAGGCAATTGTTCTATGTAGCCATCTAAGCAAAGAGTGGCGATAATGCTATGGACGTTGCTTTTGGTCATGTTAAGCATTTGGGCTATTTCTGTTATGCCAAGCTCAGGTCTCATTACCGTAAAGCACTCAAGCACACGAAAAGCTCTGTGCAAGGATTTAACCTTTGGCGCCGCCGTTCTAGGCTCGTACTCGTCGGATGAAGAAAACCTCTCATCAGTTAATCCAAGCTTCCCGGTTCTTTCAAGCATAAATTCTTAATGCACCTCCTTAACTCTTTAGTTTTGTATGCATATTTTTGAAGTTATACTGCGTTCTCTTCTAGAGAACAATGTTTTGTGTTTGTTACATTATACTAAATGCAATCCACTATGTCAAATGTTTTTTTGGCACTGTATTATATTTTTAATTTAATCAATATTAAAACGATGTTGTCAATAGATTTGTTTTCTATTAGAGAACTTATTGTTTATGTTTTTTTTAATCAAACGGTATTCTAGATAAACGCAATATTTTGCATAATATCATGTTGACATAATGTTTGCATATTAGTATAATATTACAAAATAGAAACATCGTTCTCCAATAAAGAACACTTGCGGTACTTTATGCACTACCACCTAGGTTTACTGAATGGCAGCGGTTCTCTGTTACGCAATGTATAGCTAGTTGAAGCCTTATGCCATTGTATTATAATTTATTAAAGGAGGAAGATATTATGCAAAAAAGAAGTGTTTTAGTTAAGCGCGCTGTTAAATGTACTGCGATGCTTTTGGCTGTTGCGATGTTTCATAACGTTGTTTTTGCAACAACTGATCCTTTTTCAGACCAGCCAATAGTGCAGGCCGCTGAAGGTGACGCTAGCCATGAAAATGTTACTACTGGCACACAACAAACCCCTAGGAGCTCAAACACGGCTACTAACAATGATGTCTTTTTAAAGACCTCAACAACTACTGCCGCTGCATTCGCCATTACACCTTATGCAAATACACCCATTGGTACATATTTGTTTGAGGGCGAGAACATCTTTGAGCCTATTTTGGATGGCGGCGAAAACGGAAACCACACTCACGGCTCAACAATTGTAGTTTTACCTACTGGCGAGTTGCTTGCCGCATGGTTCCAAGGCAACGGCGAAAGAGACGCTACAACAACAGCTATTTGGGCCGCACGCAAGCCAGTTGGTGCAAGCGTTTGGGGAACACCCTTCATAATTGCCGACACTCCAGGAATTGCCGACATTAACCCGGCGCTTTATGTAGACAACGAGGAAAACCTTTGGCTTTTCTGGTACCCTGTATTAGGCGCAAAGTGGTCTACCTCTCAGCCTAAATATAAAGTTGCGTCCAAAGGAAACTACGAAACATCTAGCGGCGTCACAGGTGCGCCTTTATGGAAATGGCAGGACGCTATTTATGTTAGGCTAGGTGGAAGCTTTGGCCAACAGGCGGATACATTTTACGATTGGGCATATAATCAAGGCGATACAAGCGAATATGTTAACAAGACAAACGACCCATATGTTGATAACGTGCTTAGACCAAAATATCAAGAATATAGAACCTATGGGTTTGCTAGTGTAGGCGGCGGTAATGATACGACTGTTTCTACTGACGGCGCTGGAACAAACACACTCCTATACAGCTCTGCCTTTAACAACTTTGTCAATCAAACAATCGAGGTTGCTTATGGCACTATTTTCGGAAAGCAAAATATAAATAGTAACTCAAACTTCAACGTGCCTTACGCAAGAAGACTAGGCTGGCAGACAAAGGACAAGCCAATTGAAATTACATATAATGGCAAAAACCGTTTGATGCTTCCATTGTATTCAGACACATTAAACTGCACAATAATGGCCATTACTGAAGACGGCGGCAAAAGCTGGGTAACAAGCAGCCCGATTATTGGCGTTGCAAACATTCAAGGCTCTGTGCTGCAACGCAACGACGGCACTCTTGTTTGCTACATGCGTGACAATGGCGTTGTCCCTAAACGAGTTGTAACATCAACATCAACAGATGGTGGCATGAATTGGACTATCGGGTATGATCATCAAGGTCTTTTCGACCCCGGTGTTGGTCACGACTTAGCTAAGCTTCCAAATGGCAACTGGGTATTCGTTCATAATAGCAACCAGCATGACGGAAGGTTTGCTCTTGCAGTTGCAATTTCTGAGGACGAAGGAGCAACATGGACGTACAGAAGACATATTGTGCTTGATACACGTACAAACAGAGGCTCATACCATTATCCTGCAGTTGTTACAGACGCCAGCGGCAATATTCATATAACATATTCAACAGATTATTCAGCCGATGACGGAGCCTTAGTATCACATAACAACATTAGATACATAAAAGTAACTGAGGATTGGGTAAAGCAAGGAGACCCCGACCTTTTGGTTTATGCTTATGATATTATCCAGCCTATAACTATGGTTCAGGCTGCAAGCCTTCCAGGTCTTACTTCGGCGAGTGCCATTAAAACGGCCATAGAGTCACAGCTTCCAGCAACAATTAAAGCATACTACAGCTATAACGGTGCGACGGACGATAAAATGTATAAGGCATATAGATATGTGTTATTGCCTATCAAGTGGGATTATGATGCTATTCTTGCAAAGCTAGGCACACCAAAGGCGGTAAATCTGCTTGATTTAAGAATGGACGTTGATTTTGATAATTTGCCTTCCGGAATAACAGTAGACATGCTACCGTCTGGTGGGTTCAGCTTGCAGCTTGGAATAGTAGGCAACTAAAAAGGGGGTGCGTATAATATGAAAAATATGAAGAAAAAACTAGCTTTTTTGCTTGCTGCCGTGCTTTTGATTAGCTCATTTGCTTCTTATACCGCTTTCGCAAATACGCCGGTAGTGGTTAATGGAGTTACTGTTCATTCAGAAAGCTTTGCAGGCCTTGAAAACTATGAGCCGCCAACTATAGACTATGTTTTTCCAGGTCAAGGCGCTCATGTTCACGGTTCCGGCATTACACAGCTACCTAACGGCGAGCTCATTTCCGTTTGGTTTATGTCCGATGGCGAGAGACAAGGCAACACCGGGCGCATTATGGCTTCAAGAAAACCAACCGCCGAATCAGCATGGACAGACCCCTTTGTTATTGCGGATACTCCTGGTCTGCCGGATGTAAACCCTACTATTTATGTGGATAATTCCGGAAGGTTATGGTTGTTCTGGTATGCGGTTTTAGCTAACCAATGGGATACATCTCAAACAAAGTTTATGTATGCTAATGCAGGCAATTATGAATATGCTAACGGCTTTACAACTGTGCCCAACTGGAATTGGCAAGACATCATCTATACAACCATCGGGGATAATTTCTCTGGTGAGGCTACAGGCTTTGTAAACGGTGAATATACATACAGGCTGAAGGGAGATGTTGTTAAGCACGTTTCAGCGGCTCAGTTTGCGGCAAACCCCTTAACAGACCCTACAACGTATGTTCAGGTTGAAGATAAATATATAACCGATTCTTTTACAGTTGATTTAAATAACAGCTATCAAGAAGTAAAGCAGTATGTTATTGATAATAACTACAGCGCCACTGACATTAACCCGGCTTACACAGCTCCGGCAATTGCAGGTGTTTTGCTTGAAAGGTATAGGCTTGAATCGGCTCAAGTAGCATCAGGCGCAACAAACAACCTTGACAAATGGACACCTAACTATCGCCGTATAGGCTGGCAAACAAAGAACAAGCCTACTGAAATTAACTACGCCGGAAAAACCCGTATTTTGCTTCCGCTCTATGCCGATCAATTCGCCGCATCAGTTATGGCATATTCTGATGACAGAGGGCAAACATGGCAATTCAGCAAACCTCATGCAGCCTTCGGCGGCATCCAAGCGGCGCTTGTACAAAAGAATGACGGTACCCTTGTGAGCTATTTCAGAAACGGTACCTTCCAAGGTTACTTAACCTCATTTGAGTCTACAGACGGCGGCCATACTTGGAGCAACTTTAAAATTGGAACAGATACAGGGCTTATCCATACCGCCGGCTTTGATAGCACAAAGCTTTCTTCAGGCCAATGGGTAATGGCCATAACAGAACCTATTAACGGCAATCGTTCCAAACTCTACATAGCCGTTTCTACTGATGACGGCGCAACTTGGTCAAAAACCACCCTTGAAGAGGATTTGACCGGAGCAACAACTTACAGCTATGCTTCAATTATAGAGGGTAGAGGATTGGATAAAAACATTTATGTCTCATATACCTATGGAGGTTCAGACGGTAAAGCTATAAGGGTAGCAACCTTTAAGAACAAGGTACCGCCGTCACCAGAGCCACCAGAACCACCAACCCCACCAACCCCACCTGCTGGCGGCAACACATATTATTCGGAGCCATCATCCAGTTATTCTCCAACACCAACAAGCGATAATGTTCAAGCTACTGTTTCGCAAACCACAACCTTTACAGAAAAGGGAGTCACATGTGCAACAACAACAGTTTCGCCGGTAGTTAAAGGCACAAAAGCAACAGCAGAGCTGACAACAGCAGTTATGCAAAACGCAATAAACGCAGCAGTTGAAGAGGCTCAAAAGACCGGAGCTACTTCTGTGCTTGAACTAAAGATAGCTGCACCGACGGAAGCATCTACAGTAGAGTTGACATTGCCAAAATCTGCATTAAGTGCTATATTAAATGGCGGTGTAAAATCACTTAATGTTTTTACTCCATTTTCAACAATTGCTTTGAATCAGAAAGCACTAAACGAAATTATTAGGCAAGCAGCAGCTGATGTTGTAATTACTGCAAGCATTGCGAGCTATAGTTCTTCTGGGGCCACAGATCGCCATGAATCCTTCAAAAGACCTGTATAT
>CAZEYG010000087.1:0-7389 GCA_964516575.1 uncultured Defluviitaleaceae bacterium | reverse complement strand
ATGGGTTTCGGTAGCACTCCAGGAAGAGTTATAACAGTAGAAGGAGCCGTTTGTTTCGTGGGTAATGGGCGGAGCATCTTGTTCGTCGTCGGGTATATATACGGCGGTTTGGGAAATATCCCCCTTATAATACGTTACGCCTGGTGCATTGTCTTGTATGATAGACAAACTGATGGAGGATTTATCAGGGTCAATTAAGAAGGCGGCGTCGTCAATTACGATAACCTCTGTCCAGCGGGTGGCCTGATAATCCTTGATAATCTGCCGCCCCTCAACCCGGTAGTTAACCTTAAACGTTATCGTTCGGCGTAATGTTGCGTTAGGGTCTGTTGAAGCGCTTGGGGCGATTGTGTGGGTTTCGTTGTATGTTCCGATAACGGTGTTTTCGGGGATTGTCCCGGAGCGTATAGTCAAAATCCCTTCAAACACAACTGGCTTGCCGGAAATAAATATAACCTCTTTGTATACAAGAGACGGATTATTAGCCGTTGTGTTCGCCGTAGTAGTGGCCGCAAGGAGGATTTCGGTTGTTTTAGGAAGCCTTGTACCTTGGCTTATCCCGCCGAAAAAGCTCATGTCCCCCATCTTTGCGTAACACAGACTGCTGTTTAACATCGTGGCCGACAAAGCGGCCAAAATAAACCTTTTAAACTTCTTAAACCTTCTCATAGCTCTATCCCCTTACTTTTCCGTTAAAATAATGTAGCCTTCAACCTCAACCCCCGGCGGAACCTTATCGGGTAAAGTGTTTGTCAGAACTCTGACTTGGTCGCCAACCTTTAAATCCTTGGCTGTTACGGTTTTGTTGGATTTTACGATGATTGAGTTTTTCGGTATTGTTACGGCGGCAGTGCTGTTTTTAGCGCTGATTGGAACCCACTTGCCGGAAGTATTGTTGTAGTAGGTTGCTTCCTTAAGCATTATTGTTTCGCCGTCCTTTTCATAAATAACGCCTCTGATAGCTTTTTGAGAGAAAGGCGCATCTACTACGTATGCGGCTCTTGTGCCGTCTATGACAATGTTATAAACCTTGTCGATAACGGAGTTTTCGGTGTAACCCACGAAATCCTCGTCTCTAGCAACCCCCTCTTCGTTAAGGAACAAGGTATTGTAGTCGATAGTAAACTCTCTTTGAACAGGGGAATAATCCCATTCGTTGCCTTTAAGAGTACTGCTTGCGGTAATCTTAAAGTTTTTGCCGTCTTTGACGTTCAGAATACGTCCTCTTGCTATTAAAACGCCGGTTATACCCGGAGCGTCGGTTATATCTACAACAGCCGCTGTGTTCCCGCCGTTAAGCGAAACGACTGCATGGTCGTAGGACATAATGTCGCTGCCGGTTACAAGGCGGCCGTTACGCCTTACGATAGTGCCGTTGTCGGTAGCGATAGAGCCGTTGTTGCCGATTACGGAGAAGGAGCCGTTGCCGTCGGCGCTTAAAACAGAATCGCCGTTAAGAAGCTCGTCACGGCCTGTTCTGAACGTAACCTTTCTGACCTTTTCGCCTGTGAAGTTGTTTTCCATAGCGATATAAACCTCACCCTTTGAGCGTTTAAGGTTTGCAACAGCAAAGTCAAGAGTTATCCGCTTGCCGTCCATATAAAACTCAATGTCCTTGCCGGCTATAGACAGCTTTTCGATGTTTTTGTAGTTACTCCAACCGTTAGCCGTAAGCCTTTGGGCGTTTTGTACCTGAAGCTGCTTTTGGAGGTTGTTAATCCCTGCAAGCTGGCCTTTAATTATGCTGCTGATAAAATGTTCAGCACCTTCGATTTTAATTTCTTTAAGGGATTCCATAATGTTACCGGGCTCAAGCTGGGCTTGGTTAATAAGGAGCCTTGCCCAGTCGCCAGCTTGGATGTCTGAAATATCAATGGGGCGGCCGTCTTTGGATATATAAATTTCAGTCGGTATTGTGAAGGTTGAGGTTTGCTTGTTTTCGTACTCAACCATAATATCGGCTGTGTTGTCGTTGATTGTGAATTTAGTGAGTTTGCCGTATCTGGCGGCGTAGTTTGTTGCGGCGCTAATGTATTTAATGGCTTCAGGGTCCTCTGGGTCGGGTCTGATAAACACAATATCACCGGGCTCAACGTCGGTTACGACGGTTTCCCTTGGGTTGTATGTGAAGTTTGGGAACACCTCGTCAATATAACCGATAGTATCGTTAACGTCGTAATATTGCTGCTTTTTAACCTTTAGGTTGTTTTCATAATAATTTTTGGTAACATACTGGCGGTTGTTGTCGAGGATTGTGATGTAACCGAACTCTGTATTGTTTTCGATAACTATACCCCGGGCTTCTTCAATAACCGGCGGCTCTCCTAGGTATTTTATTTTGTCAACTACGTTGTTTACAAGGGAAAGCTCCAGCTTTGTGCCGATAGGTAAGCTGTCAAGGCTTCGCTTAACGTTATCGATATATAAAAACGGTGTTTGAAAATCAGCGCCGTAAAGACCGGCTGTTACGGTTAAGTTATAAATGATGCCGGATTCGGCGTCTTTTATTGAAATTGTGGCGGTTTGGAGGTCAAAACCTTGTAAATAACCTTGAATCTTTTCGTTAGTAAAGGGTGCGTTTATGGCATTAACATATAAGGCCTGTTTGGTTGTTGGGTTAACGATATATTCGATAATATCACCTTCTTCTAAGGAAGCAAGTGATGTAGGCGTGCCAAGTTTATAGGTGACAACGTCGGTTATACCGTCCTGAGGCGTAGAGGAGCCTTTGGCGTCCAGCTTGATAACGTCTTTTTTACCGTTGTCTGTTCTAATCATAAAGGTACGGGTAAACTGGCCGGAAGTAACCTTTGCGGTTTGCTCGTCTTGTATAGCGGCAACTGTACCGGCTTTCTTTTCAAGACCCATCAGCTTGTTAAAAATGCTGTCCATATTTCTAAGCATAACGGCCATTTGTGCTCTTGTCATAGCATGTTTAGGCAGAATAAGGCTGTTTTCGCCGCTTATGAACCCACGGCTGACGGCAAGCTCCATGCTGGCGGCGTTTTCGGCGTCAATACTGCTCCAGTCGGAATAGTTGTAAATACCCTGCTGGGTTGTGGCGGGTAGGAAAATATCCTTCTTAACGGCAGTAAGACCTTTAATAAGCCAGTTTACGGCTTCTTCCCGGCGGGCAGGGGCATCCCGTACAATATCGGCGTAAGGGTCAAGGGCTGTTTGGTCGGCAAGGATTGCCCGGTTGAACTGTTCTTGGGTTATAATCTTGAGCTTTCTTGCTTCCTCCAAATAACCCAGCCCCCAAACGTCTAAAAGGGGAGAGCCGGGGGGCAGATTGTTTTGTAGGGTAAGAGCCGTTTCTTGGGAAACGTCTTCCTTACCTATTGCACGCATAACAAAAGCAATCGCTTCCTGCTTGCTAACTATGGCGTTAGGGTTGTATGTAGAGCCGTAACCCTTTACCATATTAAGAGCGCCGGTTCTTATAATACTTTCTCTGACATAATCGTCGTCGGGTAAATCCGTAAAGGAAAGGTTTTGAATCAAACTTCTGGCTTCTGTGCGCCCGGTGTATGTATTGGCGACAGGGTCGGCTAAAATCATTTCGTCTGTAATAGCGTAGCCGGTAACGCCGGTAGTTAGAGCAAAAGAAGCCGAAACAATAACAGCGGTCAGCTTTTTTAATTGTTTTTTAATACTATTGAACTTCATTTTAAACCTCCTGTGTTAATATCATCATTTTTCACTGCCACCCCCTTGACGAAGTTTTGCGGTTTCTAAAGGGGTTACGTCGGCAAAATTAATGACATATTTAATTGCCTCTGTAATATATAAAATCTAAGGGGTTGGGTTGTTGTCGGTCACATAAATATAGTATTAATAATAATAGCATGTTTTATTATAAAATGAAAGACAAAAATAAAAAATCAGCCGAAAATCAAAAGGATTTCCGGCTGAAAACAGCGCTGGTTATTTTTTGAATGGTACAATCTCAATTTTTTCTATTACAACGTCCTTAACGGGTTTTGCTTTCTCAATCTCTTGGCCTTCGGGTGTGTTTTCCACAGCGGTCTTTGAAACCTCTGTTTCAACGGCGGCTATTTTATCAACAACATCCATACCTTCAATAACATGGCCGAAAACAGTGTGTTTATTATCCAAAAACGGAGCGCCGCCGTTAGCGATATATTCATCAACTATATCAAGAGGGAACAGCTCTCTTGGGGTAAAGGTTTTGCCGTCGTCGGTGTTATACACCTTATCCATATGGTTGCGGATATATTTAAGCTCTTCCATGTAACCTTCTATGGGTTTTCCGTTTTGAACAATAAAGAACTGGCTGCCGTTTGAGTTAATACCTTGGTTTGCCATTGAGAGGGCGCCCCGGATATTATGAAGCTTACCGGTAAATTCGTCGTCGAAATAATCGTTATAGATGCTTTCGCCGCCTGTACCTGTGCCGGTTGGGTCGCCGCCCTGAATCATAAAGTCGTTTATAACTCTGTGGAAAATAGTGTTGTTGTAGTAGCCGTTTTTGGAGTGGGTAATAAAGTTATTAACTGCCAGCGGCGCATATTCCGGGAAAAAGCGGATTTTAATAACACCCATATTAGTCGTTAAAACGGCTATGTCCTCGCCCTCTTTAGGCTCTGTGAACTGTGGGCTTGTTTCGCCGGGGTCAGGGTTTTCGTTAAAACCTTCGTCGTCCTGGGGAGTGGCTTCTGCTGTTTCAGTTGCTTCCGGGTTTGGAGCCGGGCTTTCAGATTCGGCGGGAGCGGAAGCGGTTGGCGCCGGCGACTGAGAAGTTTCCTCTGTTTTTTTGCCGCAAGCGGTTGATAAAGCCATTAAGGAGATTAAGCTTATAACGGCTATTCTTTTAACATGGTTTGTCTTAAGTTTTTTTAACATTAGCCTTTAATTCCTTTCGTTATAAAATATAATCAATATTGGGAAATGTACATTAATCATCATATTACTTCTTTTTTATATGTCTTGTCAATTATTTTTAAAATGTAACACAGATGTAATTGTAATTTTTGCAATTTAATGAGAAAATATTATGGGAATACATTATTATTTATAGAAAGGAGCCGGCCTATGAAAAAGCCAAAGGGTTCTCATCGGATCGTTTCTTTGACTGTATTCAGGCTGTTAACAGCTTTTATTATACTTACCGTGTCTTTAAGCGTCGTTTACACAAAGCCGGTTTTAGCCGGCCAGCTTTCGCCACCGGCCGGAAGCTCAAAGACTCAGCCTGCCGGGCGGCCTGAATATTTAAACAGCCGTCCCCTTGAAGCTAAGGAAAGTAACATTGAAATATCCGGCGAGCTTCCCGTTTTTACCGGCCTGACCTATAACGGCAGAAACCATATCGGCCTTCAAAACATATTAAACGAAAGAATAACAAGGCTCTACAACGCTAAGGTAACTAAAGCAAAAAAATCCGGTTATAAAACATTGGCCTTTTCCTTTGCGTTTAAAGAATACGGCGACTACTCAACCGTCCTTTTATATTCCGGCCAAAACCTTAAGGATAATAAGGATAATAAGGAAAGCGTAGACGCCATAAGTTATTCCTTGGCTCTTGGAAAACCCTTGGAGCTTAAGGACGTTTTAGGCGTAAACGCCGTCGTTCTATGCGATAAAATTATAGCCGACGAAATAAAGAAAAACCCGGATAAATACAACCCCGATTTTGACGGCATAACACCTTCACAAAACTTCTACGTTGAAAACAACAATTTGGTTCTGCTTTTTAACGAAAACGAGATTGCTTCCGCTAAAGACGGCATCCAGCAAATAACAATCGACCTTAACAACGTTAAAACAATCGTTTTGGAAAAGACAGGTTATTATGTTATGCCAAACTACTTCGAGCTTAAAATGGTGCCGCTGAGAGCTGTCTGCGATGGGCTTGATTATGCCGTAAGCTGGAACGAGGCCACAAAAGCAATTGAAGTAACAAAGGGTGATTTCTCGACTTCCTTAACCATAGGTAAAAACGCATATACAAAGGGTAAGGCTCAAAGCCGCTCATTGGAAACAGTTCCTGTTCTAAAAAACGGCGTGTGTTATGTGCCCGTATCTTTCTTTGAGGTTATATTAGACGCTAAGTATACTATAGGCGACAACTTACAGATTACGTTTTCTTGTTATAATTAACTATGCCGCCGTAACGTATGTCCTTATGGATAATCCTTATGTTAAAGGCTTTTTCAAGCCTTTTTATATCCGAAAGCTCATTGTCGGCGGCTATTAAAACGGCGGTTCCCTCTTGACCCATCCGGCCGCAGCGGCCGGCACGATGAAGATAAATCTCATTGTTAAGCGGAACGTTTAGGCTGAAAACATGGGTTACGCCGTCTACATCAAGCCCTCGTGAAGCCAAATCCGAGACAACAAGTAAGGTTATCCGCCCTTGCCGGAAGGCCTCCAGCGCAAGGCGCCTTTTTTCCTTTAAAGCCCCGCCATAAAGAGCCATTGCCTTTATTCCGTGATAGTTAAGCCGGTTTGTTATGTTGTCGATGTCGGTTTTGTCGTCAGTAAACAAAAGGGCTTTTTTTACGCCCATTGCGCTTACTGCTTTTCTGACTGTCAACAGCTTGTCCCGTTTATCACACAAAAAATACATATGCAGTATGTTTTCCGGCAAGACCGTTTTTTGGCATGTTGTTACGTTAAGTACTTCAACGTCACGGCAAAGGGCAGCCGCTTTTTTCAGGCTGTCACCTTGAAAGGAGGCCGAAAAAAACATAAGCCGGCGATCCTTTTGAGTTGTCTTAATAAGGGTTATGAGGCTTTCGCAGTTTTTATCGTCCAGCATACGGTCGGCTTCGTCTATAACAATTGTTTTAACAAAGTGCATTGTCAGCTTCTTTAACTTAATCAGCTCAAGAATCCGGCCTACCGCCCCAACTATCAGCCGGGGTTTTTCCTTAAGCGCTTCAAGCTGGCGGTTTATACTGCTTCCGCCGATTATTAAAGCTGCTTTTGCGCCTGTGTCTTCAAGAAGAAAATCGGCTTGTTTTTTAATTTGCGCCGCCAGCTCATGAGTCGGCGCAATTATAACGGCTTGGGGATGTTTACTTTCCATGTCAAGTTTTTTCACTATAGGCAGCAAATAGGCAAAGGTTTTGCCTGTGCCGGTTTTGGATATGCCGATAACGTCACGGCCTAAAAGCGCGGCCGGGATGACGGCTTTTTGTATATCCGTTGGCTCCGTAACATTAATGCTCTCCAGTTTTTTTGATAACTCTTGGCCGATAAGGCTTTCAAACATAATAAAATCTCCCGTTGCAGATTGTTGACTGTTATTTAGGCTTTAGCGTGCAGACTTGAAACGTTTTGGGCGGATTTATTCCGTCTAAAACACAAAGAAATGCCTTTATGTGTAGGCATTTCTTCAATAAATAACAAATGACTCGTAGGGGA